>JALWRR010000102.1 GCA_026993975.1 Promethearchaeati archaeon
GGATGTTAACTGGAGAGAAACTCTAGCGAATTGTGGAGCTGTTGAAGCTGCTTGCATCTCTTTATTTAGAGATGATTTCGCTAGGAGTTTTAGTAATTCTTCTCTTTCCTGAGGAGTTATGTCGAGCTGAGCTATTTCCTTTCCTCTTCCTGTTGGTATGAAATTATAGTGCATGAATAAATCTACTCCTAATTCTTTAGCGAGCTCAAGCATGTTTGGTACTAGATGATAATTAAGTTTTGTTACAGTCATTGAAATTTCAACATAGAGACCTGCCTTCTTAGCGTTTTTTATTCCTCTCACAGTTCTCTCCCAAACCCCAGGAATTCCTCTAAACTCATCATGAATTTGTGGAATCGGTGCATCCAAGCTTATCTGAACGTATTGTAATCCAGTATCCACAAGCATTTTCGCAACCTTTTCACTTATCAGAGTTCCATTAGTGGCCATAGCTGTATATATCCCGTAGTCATTAGCTCTCTTAATCATTTCAAATATTCCTGGGCCCATTAATGGTTCTCCGCCAGAAAACGCTATTATTGTTACTCCCGCATCAGCTAAAATATCTAGAGCCTTTCTTCTCTCATCAAGACTCATTTCGGGTCTATTAAAGCCTCCTGCGGCAATGTAGCAATGCTTGCATCTTAGATTGCATCTATACGTGTAATCCCAGACAACTAGGAATGGAGCTCCAGGAGTAAAGGGTCTTGTGACTCCAAATTCCACAATCCCCTTCATAACTGATACTAAGGCCCTTCTAGCATATGGTAATTCAAATGCTTTGAGCCCCTCATCTAAGGAAACACCGAATGCTTGTGCACCCTTCTTTAACGCTGTTTTTACTAGAAATTTAGCTAGTTTGAATTTTAGGGATTTATTTTCAACATTATGCTCTATTAAATCCTCTAATGCTAGTTCTAGTAGCGTTTTTCCAGTCCTCTTATCCTTCTTTAAGAGGAATTTTAATCCCATTTTAGAGATTGGATTATCTAAATATGTTTTTAGAACTCTTATAGTATCGGTACTGCTCATTTCAATCATCCTAAGAAAAACTAGTATTGACTGTTATCTATATAGTACTTATATGAAGCCTATAATATAATAAACTTTTGTTAATGGCAAAGATTATTAGTTATAATTCATGTTAATCAGTAAGCGATTAGTTTTGCTATGAAGGAGCCTGGTTCATTAGCTGTATATATTTGTGAGAAAAAGCTATTTTTGGAACAGAGCGAAAAAGCGATTCAAAAGAGAATTTCTTTGAATTTTTTTACATTATTATTAAATTAAGTTTTAAAAATACAAACTAGATTAATTTTAGTTATATTGGTGAGAGTTATTGGGTGAGTGGATTGGGTGCTGAATTATTTACTATGATTTTAGAGGCTTTAAATTCGCCTTTCGCTGTTAGGATTTTAACGTATCTGCTTCATCAGGGCGAAGCAAAATTATCGGATATATTAATGTTTGTATCGGGTATATCTAAGTATAGGAGTGTGAGGAAAACTATTCTTAGCTTAGAGGCTGCTGGTTTAATTACGCGCAGAGTTATAAGTTGGGGGAGAGCAAAGAGATGGGATTTAAAGTTAACTGCGTTAGGGGAGAGGATAGCTAGGAGTTTAGTTGAATCTATTAAAACTGCTATTAAAGAAATCTAGAGCTCTTTCTCTAAATTTCATTGAACTATTCGTACTTAAAGATAGCGAAAGGAACTATTGTTTCTATTGGGAGTAATCCACCGTGCAAAACCACCCTTTTTCTACGATACTTATCTACAAGGAACCTTCTTCTACCTCTAGGGAACAAGAAAAGAATATTGCTTGCTCTTATTTTATCTAGTATATCTTGCCCTTTAACCTTTAAAACTATCTTTTCGTATCCTATTTCACTAGCTATAACTGGGTATATATCTGATTTAAACTCTAGCTCTACCAGATTCTTTGCGAGCGTAGCTGTTTCTTCGCTAATCAGTGGAATAATTGCGTATCGTTCTACTATGTATGGTTCGTGAGCAGGATCAAGAAAACCCTTAATAGCTAATCTTCGTAGGAGGATCTTTATATCTGTCTCTGTTTCTTTTGTGAATAAGCCTAAGCCATGATCTGATGCAATTATTAAGTATACGGGAGAGTTAAATTTATGCTTTAGGATCTTAGCTGTTAATTGAGCTAGTCTCGATACTTCCTGGGCATACTCCATTGATATTTCTGCGAGAAATCCTTCTGCAGCACCATGAGCAGCTTTCTCTAATTCGCTTAAAACGATTGCATTTACTTTTCTTAGTTCATTAGATCTATCTAATCCCATTATGATATTCTTTATGTGTGCTACTGCGCCTTGTAGGTAGAGGGATCCCACTCCATATAATTCCTTAAGCAATTCATCCTCTCTCTTTAATTCCCTTATGTTTCTTCTAGGATATGGAGAAAATATCCTTAGTACTGTGGAACCGCCAAAAATTGCTCTTCTTGAAATTGTTGTGACTGATGGGATCAATGCTATTAAACTTTGCTCATTATGAAGCTTAAAACCCAAGGATAATAGCACTTCTTTTAATTTAACTAGATAATCATCAATCCTTAACCCATCAATTACAAGCATGATTATTGGTTTATCACTCTCTATTAATTGTTTAACTATCTCTGGAATACTAATTACTGATTTCTCTACATTTTTATTACTTATTATGTTTAAGTAATTAAGCAAAAGTACTTTTTCCCAAGCTTCGTTCAGTGATCCCTGATAATTCGATAATATGCTTCTCATCTTGCTTATTAATGGTGCTTCCTCCCCCCCATATTGCCTTCTGAGGGCTTCAATAACCAGCTTTAAAAGTCTTGATGCTTTAGATAGAGTGATGAATGACTCCTTAAGAGAGCTTATCTCCTTGCGCCTAATAGCTTCTTTAATCTCACTTAGTTGAGGATATATCTCTAGTAGTTGAGCTAATAGCGTAAGTAATCTGTTTGGTTTAACTCCGCAATCTTCCATATAGTGTTTTGCGAGATTAATCATCTCAGATAATTTATTTATTGCAGCAAACCGTAGTTCCCATTGTAGGGGGGCAGTGACTCCATGGGGTTGAAAATCGCTCTCTAGTAGTTTTTCATTAATATCTTTTAAAGCATCATCATTCTTCATTGCATACGATATAACCTTTCTCGCTATTATCCCTAATCTAGATTGAATAATGTGTTGAAGAGAAATAACTTTGACTATATCTTCTCTGCGAAAATATTTATTGAGCAGATAAAGGTATGGTAAGTGTCCGTGAATCTCCAAAACTCTCTGAAGATAAATAGCTAATGACAAAGTATTTGCATCAAAATTCCTAATTGCTTCAATAATATTAGAGAAAAGTGAGATAGGATATTCCAGAAACCTTTTCCTGATCGAGAGTAACATTCTTACAAGTAATTTACAGTCCTCGTTTACACAAGTTAATTTACATAGAGCTACAACGATAGCCACTTTCAACAAATCTAGAAAATCTTCTGGTAGGATAATTACTTCAGAAGTAACTGAGCTTAAAGCCGTATTAATCTTCTCTTTAATCCAGTCGAGCAGTATTCTAGAACTAACATAAGTAAGCCAAGACATGCCTAAAAGCTCAGCTATTGAAACTTCTGGCGCCCATAACTTCTCCGCCTCCATCAAACATTTCGATAACTCCCTAAGAGCGGTGTTTAGTTCAATTTCCTCTTTCATGCTAGCTAGAAATTCATCAGATAATATGCATCCAGTTTTGATTAATAGAGCTTTTTTATTTTTATCTGGGATTGGTAAGAGTAGTATTAAAACAGAGCAAATTTCACTTAAGTTAGCTTTGCTCTTTAAGAGGAGATATAAACTCCTTATGAAAACCTCTACTCTATCATAGTTCTTTATTATTTCTTGAAACTTACTTAAAGCCGCATCTATAGTTTTAGTTCTCATCCAACTTCTAGCAACTAACCCTAGCCTTCTCGTCATGTCTTCGATAAATAAGAGTGCTTTTTCCTTATTCTTGGAGGTAGATGCAGCATGAATTATTGGTAATAGATCTATTATTGGGGGTCTAAAACTAGATTCTTTGATCAGGAAGAGTTCTATTCTAGGCCATAATTCATTTAATTGATCAATCGCTAAGGATGAAAGAATCCATTCAGAGTTTGTTTCATAAATAGCATTGAAAATCCTCTTCAAGGCCACTATCTTATCCATGTAACTTTTTCTCGTCAGTATCACTGTTAGAATCCGTGGAATGCTCCCCATTTTAGTATATTTTTCTAGACTTTCAAGCCCACTTACTTCTGGTATTTGAGGAACATTTAGAGGTGAACCTCTATTCACTATGTATAGATTTATTTTACCGATGGATTTCTCTAAGAAGCTAGTGATTTTTTTAATTAATGTAAATGATTCTTCATTAGCCTCCCTGATTATTAACCTTACTTCATTTGTGATATCTACAACGTTATAGTTATTTGCCTTATCAAGAATTTTCTTAATGACGATCCTTAGATCCTTACTTCTACTCATTATTGTTTTTATAGGACCTTGAAGCGTAGCTAGAAATTCACTGTCTTCCACTTTATTCATGTTATTAGCCACCTAATATTAAAAAAATAAAGCGAAATATCTTCTCAAAATAATATATGGATTAGGATTTTCAGGTAATTTATGTTATACGTTATATTTTGGATCTTACTAGAATATCACTGTCTACTCTATCATTCTAACTTCTACACCAAGTTCCTTTGCGACTTTTCTTGCATCTTCATTAACGTAATTTCCGATTAATAATAGTTTTGGAGATATAGTTAGTTTTTTGTAGTAGAGATCACCTATCTTTTTCATTTCACCAACATCAGCTGCTGTCACAATTGGTTTAATTTTAATTAAGTAATGCCCTTTACCAGTAATCGCTAATAACGCTTCAACTGTAGCTGCGTGACCATAAACTATGC
>JALWRR010000103.1 GCA_026993975.1 Promethearchaeati archaeon
GATATAGTTGAATACATTGATCAATTTGTTATTCTAGATCTTACTATATATGAAATAGGCAACGCTTTTTGGAAAAGATACTACCTTAAAAATACAGAACAGGGGAAGCAGGATAAGAAGATAGAAAAGGTTCTCAAAGAGTTCTCGACAATTTTGGAATCAATCGAAGTATATAGAATAAAACCCAGTGACTTCACGGGCATTTTTAGAACAGCTAGTGAACATAGATTAACTTTTTATGATGCCTCATACGTATATATAGCGGAAAAACACAAGTTTCAATTAATAACGGAGGACAGAGAAATCCTCAAAAAATTCAGAAAAGCGATCTCACTAGAAGAAGCATTAAAGGAAATAAAAGGTTAAAAAGTCATAATAATGATAAAACTTAAGTCAAGAGAATGATCTCGTATTAGAACTCATTATTTATCAGGGATTATGATAGCTTTCAATAATATACATCTTGGGAGTTTCGAGAATATAGGGCGAAATTACGTGAAGAGGGTCATTATATAAATAAAGTTAAATATTAAGAAATTCTAAAGTAATGACGCCTATTCCTAATCTTTTAATTAAAGGGATGGAGGAATTGGCTGGTAATCTAGCTAAAATAATGACTAATATTTTCAATGCACCATGGGTTTGTGGATACGTATTATTATATTTTTTGGCTAGGTATCATGAATTAGTCGAGTTAAACATAATTATAGGAGTTCTAATGTTTCTGTACCTTATCCCCTGGGGACCCGTATTATCCTATTCTATCGTTAAGAAGATCAATCCTAGCAAACTGAGTGCATCTAAGAGAATACCATTCATCGTAATCGGCTTAATCAGCTATATCTCTGGCGCTATCTATTTCTACTTTATCAAGCCAAGAACAATCATCAGCGAGTTCTTATTCTTAATGCACTTAATGTACATAATATTCTCATCACTGATAATTATTGGTAATTTATGGTCAAAGCCAAGTATCCATGTAGGAGGTTTTACTGCCCCCATAACTCTCCTAGCCCTATTCGACAATATACTAATTATCTCTCTTCTTGTTTTAGCTCCTTTAATTGGATGGACTAGAGTGAGATTAGGAATACATACATTAAATCAATTATTATTAGGTTTCATTATAGGATTACTTTCATCAGTTCTAGCATATATTATTGGAGTCTTCCTATTCTAAACGCAATAGATCTTGATACTTTGATAGTCCTAATCATTTCCTATATTTTATCGTGTGCTAGTTAGCGATTATTCTCTTTCATACGCAAATAAGTACGTAGCTATTACCAAGAGGACTAATGCCGCTAAGTTTAAAATGCCAGATGCTGACGCAAGTAGGTATGCTTGCCAAACATTATGGCCGAGTATAAGGAGAATATTCGCATAAATTATGGCAATGGAACCTATAACGCTGAATATGCCCATTAGTAACAATAGGATAAAAGCGTTTTTTCTAGTCCTCTTATACCCAATATAGGACAGAACAATCATTATAATGAATAAGAATATGGGTATGCTTTGCTGAAAAATTATTAATGTGAGAACGGGTTCCTCCATTATGGTCGCCTTTAATTCGAGTAAAAAATATTAAAAAATGTGATAATGTATATTGCCTATTAATACTTGCTATATATTTGCTAACAATATTGAGGGAATCGCCTAACTAGTTCTTAATTAAGGGTTTTTCAGTTATTCTCTCTTCAAGCAATACTTTATCACTAACTATAATCTCTATTCTCAAGACTTTCTGGAATGCTTTTAATGCATCTCGTACAAATAAGTATGATATCATTATTCCAAGGGCGTATATAGCTCTCTCTAGTGGTACGAAAGGTATAGCCATTATCCAGTAGATTGCTGGGATATTTAAGTAATATAGGTACATTATGGATCCAATCGCGTGATCAGTGAATGTTGATGCTAGAGCGTAGAGATAGATCGTGGGTATATCTCTTTTTCTTGTTAATTTCAGGATCCTTCCCTTATTAAGCGAGATAATGATTGGTATAATCCAGAATAACGAGTAATACCACACAGTTCTCCCAATTGGATGAATTAGAAATAATGCAATAGCAGCTAGAGGTATTAATACCTCATATCTAGTTTTCTTAAACATTTTATAGAAATAGAATGCAGCTAGGAATAATGGTGTGTAAAGGATATACGAGAATAGTGTCGTTGATTTAGAAATCCCGATAAGTATCTGAATTACTCTAGCTCCATAAATAGCGATCGCTCCGAAAAATGGCCCAGTAAAATAAATAATTACTGGAGCAAACATAACTAGCAGCGAGAAGCTTGATCCAGTTCCAAAAATAGGGTGAAGCTTTATTTTAGAGAAAACAATGACAACCATCATGAAAATGAATGTCAGAAACGATTTAATAACTAATTCCTGTTTATTCATTTCTTTTTCACCTCTAATAAAACATTAATATCGAGATTAACTGGTAAGCCTAATTCTTCCTCAACCCTCTTAACAACGTTCATAGGGGCATGATAACCGAGAATATCGGTTAAATCAAGCTTCAGGAAATCCCCTCTCTCAAGATTAAGGAACTCTGATCTAGCTTCATTAGCCATCTTAACTACGTTTCCCCACACTTTCTTTGCATCATTGAGACATCTCCATTTTCCAACTCCCCTGCAGATACCCTCATATATGCATGAAGGACCAACACCATCAAATATCTTTGGATGCACGATTAAGCCAGCTAGCAATATTGCGTAAGCAACTGTTCTTATCTCCCATTGAGCATCAAAACAAGTTCGTTGATAAATAATATGAATCATTTCCTCCGCATTAAAAGCTGAAGATAAATGAGTTTTAACCCCTATAGGTAAAGCAAACCTAGCGTCTTCAGGTGGAATACCCCTCTGAATTAGATCTAAATAGACTTGCCCAGAACGAATCTGATTCCTAATATACTCTATAACGGCATCAGCCCCCTTTTCAACAATTGTGGGGGGAGTAATGAACCAATTGAATCTATCTGTATTCACTTTAACATACCTCAAGCTCTGTTGCATGTGAGCTGCCATCCTGTATCGAACCCATTGATGAGTGAAACTTCTTGACACGCCCTCTATTGAGAACACGTAATAAGAGAAATTTAGTACGCTTGAGAGTTTCATTTCCTTAGTCCACTTAATCATGTTACTTACTTGTTTATCAGTCGGTGATATATCCGCAGCCACCTTGCTCGATCTAGTTGCTAACGCACCAGCAGTCATAACCCTCTCAGAATCCTCCAAGTAATCCATCAAGATAATCCTCATACTTCTCTACCTCAAAGCAATATTTAATCTCTCTGAAATCTTTCCTGAACTCTATTACTTTATCCCTAACAGATTTATTCTCATTTAGTGCCTCGTGGAAAAGTTCCCCTATATACTTCATCTCTTCCTCCTTCATACCCCATCTAGTCATCTCCTGCACTCCTATTCTAATACCACTAGGATTACCTGTCGCATCCTTATCGCTATCCCAGGGTAAAGCTATCTTAGTAACTATAATATTGTTCTCCTCTAACTTCTCAGCAATTTTTCTTCCACCACCAAGCTCTCTAACATCTAGAAGAACTTGATGAGATGCAGTGAACTCTTTATGCGGACATAAAACATTAAATCCATAATCAAATAGGGTTTCAGCTAGAGTTCTAGCATTACGGATAACTTGCTCAGCATATTTCTCGCCAAACTCAAGCATCTCTAGAGCAGTTATACCTAGAGCGGGGAACCTATGAATATGGTGATTATAGACAACACCTGGAAAAGTAGTGAACTCGATTTTTCTCCACGTCTTATCATCTAGATCATCCCTAGCGATAATTGCTCCTCCCTGAGGACCTGGAAATGTCTTGTGAGTAGATGTCGTCACTATATCAGCTCCTTCAGCGAAGGGATCTTGGAATTTTCTTCCCCATATTAATCCGAAAACGTGTGCAGCGTCATAGATTATCTTTATTTTTGGGTCAATTGCTTCACGAATCTCTTTGATTGGTTCTGGGAATAAGATAACTGATCTCCCAAACATGATTAGTTTAGGTTTAACGTTATTTATTAGCTCAATAGTTTTGTCAACATCAATTGTCATCTCTTCATGATCAAAAAACATTGGGACTTCAGATAAGCTTAGTACTCCAGCTACACCGTATCGAGTTGATGAAACATGTCCACCAGCAGTTAGTTTTGGTGATATAAATGTATCACCAGGTTTTAGAATTGATCTATACACGATTAGATTAGCTATTCCACCACTGAGAGGTCTTATCTCCACCTTGCTGGTTCCAAATCTCCTTGAGAATAACTCCTTAACAACGCGCTCTATCTCCATAGCATACTTAGTACCCTGGTAATGAGATTCAGCATTATGCTCATTATACCTACTCATGAAATCAGATAAATAAACCCTCTCAGCTAGAGGAGACATAACATTTTCCGAAGCCACTAGATTCAAGCACTCGAATCTTCTCCACTTATTCTGATTGCGAACGATACTTAATATTCTTTCAATATCATTCATTAAAAACACAGTGATTAATCATCTTGATGAATAAAAAATATGATTGATATTAATAAGTATAGATATTTTGCGTGAATTACGCTGATTCCAGAATTTAAGAAAGAAATTAACGAGGCAGCATCTCTAAAAAATTATAAAAATTATTGAAGAAGACCAAATCTCCTAGCTAGAACTACGGATATATCCTCAATAATCAATCCCTGCTCCTTCGCGTGCCTGCTTAAGTTAGCTAAACAGATTGGGCAAAGTGTTATGACTTTACTAGAGAATTCTTTCAGTTCGTTTAATCTACCAATAGCTACGGCTTTAGACATGTTCGGTGACATTGATTCAATTGGTCCTCCGCAACAACTAGTGTTTAATCGTGATCTCATCGGTTCAATCAAGTTGATTCCT
>JALWRR010000104.1 GCA_026993975.1 Promethearchaeati archaeon
TAAAAATTCAGATTCGTGCAAAATTAATATACCAGACAATGTTCATGGAAGAGTTATTTTATACATCGAGGATAGCAAAGGAAACAAATATCTTCCCGGAATAAAACTAAACATAAGCTATATGGGGAATACCATATACATAGGAAGAAAAAGTACAAGATTCTACGTCAATAAGGCTTTAGACTGTTTGCAGCATCATAAAAAAATTACCATATTAGCTCGCGGAAAATGGATAAGTAAGGCAGTAGATGTCGCGAGAAGAGTCTGCGAAGAAAGAAAAATTTCCCCAAAAGTTAAGATAGGGACAGAAGAAATAGCAACAAGTGAGAATAGATCTAGACGGAAAAGTGCGATAGAGATCGCTCTTCAAACCTAAACTCTCGCTAATGAATCTTTTTTCATACATCAATAATACATAGATTTATTATCCATTTAGGTGTATAATATTAATTTAGTACACGAATTAAAAGGCGAAGAAATTGGCGGTATGGGAAAAATTAGCAAACCTAGAAAATTGGGTTAAGAAGTCCTACCTACTCCTTGAAAAAGCATTTGGCTCTAGACCATTCACCTTCAGAGAAGCCGAAGAAGCGTTAAGAAAAGAAAACATATCAACAGAGAATCTGAAGAAGTTACTCTCACTTCTTTATAAGCATGATCTCTTGCAAATAGAGAAAAATACTCTGGATCATCGTTATAGCGTTTATCGACTAACAATACCAGCAGAGAGAGAAATTACGAGAGATAAATTATTTAGAGCATTAAAAGCTGGAGCAGACTTAATTAGAGGAGGAGTAGATTATAAAGTTCTTCTCGTATTCCTCTTCTACAAGGCTATTAGTGACAAGTGGAACACAATCGTTAAGAAATATGTTGGTGAAGGAAGCTCACTTACAGAGGCATATCTACTAGCTAATAGAGAGTATTTCGTACTTTATGAAGAAGATGAGCAAAAACTCCTGACATGGCATGAAGTCACTAAAAAGAGAGAAACACTCAGAGAGATAACAAACGCATTGCTAAGGATAGCTAAGCTAAATGAAGAGATAAGAGAACTTTCAAAACTTGTCGAGGTGCTAGGCCTAACAGGATTCATAAGCGAAGATAACATGCACATACTCGAAGGAATAGTAAAACTCTTCAACGAACTAGACCTATCACAGGTTGACTACGACATCCTCGGAGAAGCCTACCAGTGGATCCTAGGCTACTTCGCGCCCCAGAAAGCTAAGGAAGGAGAAGTCTATACACCGAGAGAAGTAATCAAGCTCATGGTACGCCTACTAGATGTTGAAAATGGGAGTACGATCCTTGACCCCGCTGCAGGTTCAGCAGCTATGCTCATAGAATCCTATAAATATGTTAGATCGAAAATCGCTCAAAAGGGAGAGGGATCAGCAGAGCTTGATCTAATGCTCTATGCTCAAGAGAGAAACGAAATCACAGCAGTACTCGCGAAACTCAACTTACTACTCAACAATATTAGAGACTTTGAACTATACGTTGGGGACAGTCTTCTTAATCCGAGGTTTTCCGAAGCCGACTACGTCTTAGCGAATCCGCCATGGAATCAGGATGGTTATGGAGAAGAAGTCCTCTCTAAAGACACCAAGCTGAGAAGAATCTACAAATACGGCTATCCACCAAACAATACAGCTGATTGGGCATGGATACAGCTAATGCTAGCTCATACCAAAAAGAGGATGGCTATAGTAATAGACCAAGGAGTACTATTCAGAGGAGGTAGGGAAAAGGAAATAAGGAAGAGAATAGTAGAGGATGATCTACTCGAAGCAGTAATATTGCTACCCAAGAAACTCTTCTATAACACACAAGCGCCAGGAGTAGTCCTAGTATTCAATAGACAGAAACCACCAGAGAAGAAGGGCAAAATACTATTCATTAACGCGAACAACGAATACAAACAACACCCCGAGGTTAGAAGACTTAACATACTAGCTGAAGAAAACATAGAAAAAATAGTGAAGACCTACCGAGACTATCATGAAGAACTAGGATTCTCAAGAATAGTACCACTAGAAGAAATAAGGAAGAACGATTACAACCTCAACGTAACAATTTATGTACAACCACTAATCACAACAGAAGAGGTAGACATAGCAAAACTATGGAGCGAGATCAAACAATTAACCCAGGAAAGAGAAAACCTAGAGCGGAAGATAGAGCATTATCTGACGATGATAGGATTGGTGAAGTAATATGATGACTACACAAAAGTTCATTACAATACCAAAAGAATGGGAGATAGTTAAGCTATCTCAAATTGTTAAGCTTAAGAATGGAAAGAGACCCAAGAATATTCTGGATAGAGGCTATCCTATTTATGGAGCAAATGGACCAATGGGATATACGGATGAATGGTTGATAGATAATGATTATATAATTATTATTGGTCGAGTCGGTGCAAGCGGTGAAGTACATTTGGCATCTGGCAAAATCTGGATTAGCGACAATGCCATTTATACTGAGGATTATAATAGATCCCTTGTTTACATGCCATATCTTCACTATCTGTTAAAGTTTCTTGACTTAAAACGATTTGCTACAAAGACTACACATCCAATAATTACGCAAAGATTTTTACAAAACTTAGAAGTTCCTCTCCCTCCTCTTGATGAGCAGCATAGGATTGCTAGGATTCTCTCTACTGTTGATGAGGCTATTGCTAAGACCGATGCTATTATCTCTAGGGTTGAGGAGCTACGCAGAACACTACTAGACTACCTAATGACACACGGAATAGGACACAAAGCGTATAAAGAAACAGAAATAGGAAAAATACCAAAAGAATGGAAAGTAGTTAAATTAAAAGACATAACTATTAGAGTGCTTGGTGGAGGCACTCCCTCTACTAAGAATCTTGGATATTGGGATGGTAATGTACCTTGGATGACAAGCGTGGGAATTTCGGAGGATGACATATACATAACCAAGGGAGAACGGTTTATTACGGAAGAAGGGATCAAGAATAGTGCAACAAACGTCATCCCCAAGGGTAATCTGATAATTGCAACAAGAGTTGGCTTAGGCAAGGCAGGTGTAAACCTAATAGATATCGCAATAAACCAAGATCTCGTTGGCCTTATAATTAATAAAAATATGATGGTACCAGAATTCTTAGCATGGTATGTAAGATCCTCAAGAGCTTTAAGTCATATTTTAGCTCATGCGCGAGGAACTACGATAAAGGGGATTAGTCGACGAGTACTTTTCGATTTAAAGGTTCCTATACCCTCTTTAGAGGAGCAAAAGAAAATTGTTGACGTATTGAACAGCCTTACTACACTACTCAAAAATGAAAAGAGCCGAAAAGAAAAGTTAGAGCTGATAAAGGGAGTATTAATGAATTTCCTGCTTACTGGAAAGATCCGTATTAAGGATCTGTCTATCGACTGAATTCCCACGGTGATACTATGAGTGTTCGCTATGAGGTTGCTGATGTCAAGGTGTTTGTTGCTAAGCTTGAGAAACTTGGCTGGGTTAATGGTAAGGATTATCTGAAGAAGTATAGTATTGATTTTGAGGAAGGCGATCCTGTTCCGTTATTCTTCGATAGGGTGCTGAAAGATATAATCAGGAAGATTAACTACGATATTTTTGCTAATTTAAGTGTTGAGGAGGAAGAGGAGGTTCTCCGCGAGGTACTAGATAGGCTTCGTGGTGATAATGAAGTTAGAGTTCTTGACTATCTTAAGTATGGTGTTGAGGTTTACCTTAGGAAGCGTAAGAGGAAGGTTAGTATAAGGCTCATAGACTACGATAATCTCGAGAACAATATTTTCTTTTACCTTTGTGAAGCTAAGTTTCGTGGTTCTCCTGAGAATATTAAGCCCGATGTAACACTTTATATTAGTGGTATACCAATTGTTGTGGTTGAAGTTAAGAGACTTATAGAGCTTTACTCTTTCTTGAAGGCGGTCAAGCAGATTAGGCGCTATGAGATGTATAGTCCTGAGCTTTTCAAATATGTTCAGTTTGGGATTGCTGTAGGTGATGAAGAGCGTTACACGCCTACCTTGCCTAATTGGGATAGGTCTGAGCGTGAGCTACCTGCGTATCGATGGGTTGTTAAGCAAAAAGATAGTTCTGGGAGAGTTATCGAGGAGTATAATGTAACTTATATCCTTGAGCCTAGGAGGTTGCTAGAATTCATTAAGTACTTCGTATTCTATAGGAGAAGCCGTGAGGGTTTCCCAGATAAAATTGTTGCACGGTATAATCAGTATTATGCAGCTAAAAAGGCTATGTTTAGAATAGAGAAATATGTAAATGGGAGTTTTAAGAATAGAGGGCTTATTTGGCATTGGCTTGGAAGCGGTAAGACATACACGATGTTTTTCATAGCTAACTGGTTTCTTGATAAATATTGGCATCTGAGACCTGTAGTATTCTTTGTTGTTGATAGGAGGGATCTTGAGGAGCAGCATGAGAGAATGCTTAAATCTATTGAGGAGAAAAAATTTAGGAATTTGTTCAAGAAGATTGAGAACATTGAAGAGCTTCACAGAACTATAAGGACTATAAAGGAGAGCGAACTTCACGAGAGTACTATAGCTTACGGGGTTTATCTTACCACCATCCAGAAGTTTCGGAGAGGGGAGGTTGAGAAAAGTTCTGAGGAGGGGGAATTCGCCAAAGGTCTCTTAAATCTTCTAAGAGAGCTTGGAGAGGAGTACTTAGAGTATCTTAAAATTGAGAATTCTAAGGATTATCGTAAGCATTTAGAGGCCTTAAAGGGGCTTGATGATAGGGGAAAGCTTGAATATCTCGTTAGATTAGGACAGATAAAAGCTAGAAATGTGTTGCTACTTATTGATGAGGCGCATAGAACGCAATATGGTATTTTAGGAGCTATGAGGAAATTAGTTTTTCCTAATGCTTTGGCTTTTGGTTTTACGGGAACACCCGTATTTAAGCATGAGAGGAATACTTTCGTGGAATTTGCTTATCCTCACAAAGGCGAATACTATCTTGATGTTTACTTTATAAGAGACTCTGTTAGAGACGGGTTCACTTTGCCTCTTGTATATCATGCTGTTGGCGAAGGCGAGGTTAGTAGCGAGGGTGTTCGGATAAAGCTTACGGAAGGGGATATCAAGAAATTTATAGAAGAGTATATGAGGGCTCGCATGGAAGGTATTGATATTACGGATCAGCTTGATACAACATATAAACGCGTAAGCAAGTATATTAACAAGATTAGGATATTCCTGATGAATCCTAATAGAATCGATAAGCTTGCCAAATATATTGTTGATAGGCTGGAAAAAGATACCGAGGGCTTTACGTTTAAGGCTATGGTTGTGGCCGTTAATAGAGTGGCTTGTGTTAGATTCAAGCGAGCTTTGGAGAAGTACTTGGTGGAGAAGTATGGTGAGAGAGCGAGAGATTGGGTAGAAGTTGTTATGACCTATAATTATAATGATACTGATAGGGAAATTATTGAGTATCGTGAAGAACTCATAAAGAAGTACGGTACTTCCTATATGAGTGAGGTTAATAGAGAGATTCAGAGAAAGTTTCTAGAGGAGGACGCACCGAGAATACTTGTTGTAACGGATATGTTAATAACTGGTTTTGATGCTCCTCTTCTAAAGGTTATGTACCTTGATAAGCCCTTATATGAACATAAGCTGTTACAAGCGATTGCTAGGGTAAATAGACCCCATAGGGATAAGGAATTTGGCTTAATTGTGGACTCGGTCGGCTTATTAGAGCATTTATCTAAGACTCTCACGCTCTATAATCTTCTAGCTGAGGAAGATATTCGGAGAGACCTTAAAGACAATCTTCTTCTGAGGATAGAGGAAAAAGTTAATGAGTTTGAGATTCTCTTCAAGAGCATTAAAGATCGGTTAGGTAAGCTTAAGCTTGGTAACATAGATGCTTCCATTGATCTTGATGAGCTTAAGAAAGAGTTGCGAGAGGGAACTTTTGATCGCGAGGAATTTAAGAGGAAGATTGGATTAATAGCCCTTTATGCATCTAGTGAAGGACATTCTAATGATGTTGCGGAAGCCAAGCGGCTTGTAAATGATATGCGTAGAATTATTAGGTTATATAGATCACTTGGTGCGCATCCGAAGAAACTGTTCTATGTCGAAGACATGCAATTGTTGGCCTTTATATATGGTAGCATACTAAAGAAAATTAGGGGAAAAAGACTTAAGCTTGATAAAGAGTTCTGGAGGGAGCTTATGAAGCTTATTTATTCTAAGACAGTGATCGAAGAATTCCATAAAATTGCTGAAGTAGAAGTAAGCGCAGATACTGTAAAGAACATGCTCAAAATCTCGTCACCTAAACCAGAACTCCAAAGAGTGGTAGCTGACTATTATTTCTATCTAAGAAACATCTTGCTAAACAACCCATACGATCCAATATATAGAGAGATTCTGAAACGGCTTGAAGAGCTCAGAAGACAATGGATAATGAGGAAAATTGATTTAAAGACTTTTCTAGCTCAGCTTAAGGCTCTTCATGAACGGAAACAAGAATATGATAAAAAGATTGCGGGTAAAGGTGTTGAGGATAAGGTAGTAGAAGCCATAAGAGTTTACATAACTAGCGAGGTACTAAAAGATTCTAAGATAGAGTTAAGGCTTGCTAACACAAAAAGGAGCATAGGGAAATTAATTAAATCTAAGAGAATTGATGTACTGAAGCCTTCGGATAGGATAAAATTGTCAAAAGAGCTCTTAAAAGACCTGCTTCGAGAACTTAGATCCGTCTTACCACCTAATGATATCGCGAAATTAACGGATAAACTTATTGAAGATTTTGTTTTACCAGAGCTCGAACGGGTGATTAGTAGTCATGGTTCGGGAGAGGCTTAGACGACTACTTAATGAGGCTTTAGATTTAGTAGGAATAGAAAAGGATAACATACGATTAGTTCTGTATCCCATGAAGAGGAAAATAGCATCGGTATCGCTTAGGACGAGGATTATAAGATTAAACAAAAATATAGTATGGGAGCTCGATAATGAAGACCTAAAATACATCCTAGTTCACGAAGTGATACATCTTAAAATCGGGTCAACAACACATAATGAGCGATTCTGGCAAGAATTGTTAAGGCTATACCCCAGAGAGAGAGTAAAAGAAATTGAGAATAAAATTATTAATTCAATTAATATAATACGACAATATACACTATAATCGATCATTTTTATACAAATACGATGATGCCCATAATAATTAATTTAACTAAATATGTTCTTTCATCATTTATTGTGCACACTTTATGGGGATACACGCATGAATGTCGAAATCGTATTCGTTCCTTCCTATGATATCTACGCTTTGAATCTTGAGTTGAGAAGTAAGTTAATACATCTTTTTCTCGATAATCTTTATATGGCGGTGAATTATCGAGCGGTCTCAAAAAATGTTCTCAGTAAAGTTGATCCTAAGAACGTCCAGTCCATATTTTTGAAATATAGGCGTATGAATGTGATAGAAGCTTTCAATGCTAAGAAGATATTTAGTAACGTCGCATCTGAGGCATACTTATATGATAACGTATTTATACTAAGAAATCCTGATGACACTTCTTTTAAAGCGATAATTAGAGAGTTATCAGATGGCAATGTTCACGCCGCGATACAGGGCCTCTTCGATCAGTATTGTAAAGGAAAAGAAAATCTGCTTGCATCAGCTGTATTTGGTGAGGAATTCGTCGGAAGGGATGAAGAGGGTATGCAATTTTCCGTGGGTGCTATAGCCATCATAATCCTAATAAAATTTCAGGATCACAATGAATTGGAGGCGTTCACTAGGAATCAAGACTTTCCTCAGCAAATACACTTAGATCCTAATACTTGTGCATCACTAAAGAAATTGATTGAAGGCGTATACGTAGGAAACTTACCTATCTTTGAGCAGACCTATGAGCGATTTTATTCCAAGCTTAAGGGAATATCCAATATTTTTCTCAATCCAATAGTGATTGTAGAGAATGAATTGAACTTTAAGTCACGTGACATTTTAAGGACGTTACTTACTGGGATCGTTTCATTGGCAAGAGGGATCTTTACCATAGAATTCCTGGAGACCTTAGAGAAAATTTTTATTGCTTATGATAAAGTTCTTTTGATAGATTCTAATAATAAATGGAGTATTCGCGAAATAAAAGATGCTTACAGGAAAATAAGGATTGATTATAGGCCAGATTTGATTCTAAGCAAGCATAGAAGGCAAATTTGGTTTCGCGAGACGGGTATTCCACCTACGCAATTCGAGCGTGAACTAGATTACATCATTAGCTTCTCAGAGCATATTCATAATATCGTCCATATACCGAAAGAATCAATAGATTTCTTATACGAAAAATTCAAAGAAGACTTTAGGAGAATATATAATCAACTTCTAGAATTTAGCAGAGAATTGGAAAAAATACATAGAGAGAAAATAAGTTCCCAAAACATCAAGCTGAGCATACTAAGCATTATTACAAGCATAATATTGATGGAGATAGGGCTACTAAACCCACCATTCAGAACCTCAATATCTCTAGCAATAATAGCCATACTAGTAATCCTCCTAACCAAAATATATAGAAGCACATAGCTCCATGGAGCTTAGCACAAAAGAAAAAAGAAAATCCAGAGAAATCACAAACTCGATTATGCAGATTGCAACGCAACATAAGACTGCGTGATTTTTTTGATTATAATAAACCAAAAATCGCTATGACACGATCCTATACTATTTCATGGAGATTTACATTCTTCACGGCTACGAAAAAGGTAGCATAGAAACCAGAGTCACTGGTGCGGGAATTGCATAGATAGACACGGTGAGCCATACAACGCTATGTTCAGTTTTTTGTCCAAGTCTTGTAGAAACTAGGTTTAATTTAAATCAAAGCAGTATTATAGTACCTTCGATATTTAATTACTAAAATGCTTTCTTTTAAGTTATAGGGTTTTTATTGCTTTGAGATGTATAGTAGCTTTATTAAGTAATTCAATAAAATGAGTTCAACTAGACATAGAGACCCGAATGATTATTTTCATCCATCAGATAAGAAGAGACATAATCTCTCAGTAATGATTTTCAGCGAAAACGCATACAAAGCATTTAGAAATTAAAAAATAGGATAAAAAGCAAACAAAAGAGAAAATCACCATAAACCTTTATTACAAGCTAAAGGTTCCAAGTTCTATTTGAGAGAAATTAAGGTTTAAGTTAATATTTTTCAATTTTTATCATTAATGTTATAATTATTAATAAATTAACCCCTTTAATTGATGAGGATTAGAATAATGCCAGCATTGCAACGAGCATTGCTCTTATTTGATATTTCTCTTAAGGATATACGGGTAATCAGGCTTAAGCGCGAAAAACTTCATAGTATAGTCTCAAATGCATTAAATACGTCTCAAAGATCCTCAACGGCTTCACGGAGAAAAGTCGTAGCAGATATAACAAGATCGCTGTTAAGGAGAATTAAAGAAAAGCTAGATCAGCATTCTAGCTTTGCGGCTATTAATTATAAGGATCAATGTATTATTCTGCCTCTAATAGACCCCTCAGATAACACACTACAAAATATATCTAGGATCATCTTTAATTTGAAGTTAGATAATAGGATTGGCGATGAAATCCTTAAGGCATTAGTGGAGGATCTTCCAGCAGAGGAAATGGCATTAACAGAAGCATTAGATCCCTTTAATGAAGATGACTGGAGGCAACTTGTTATTCTAGTTAAAAAAGCCATAAACAAATGCTTTTCTCAAATACTAGATCCGCTAAGAAATGGTATAGATATAATAACGAGTGATGAAGAATCTTTCCAGCTAAAAATAAAGAAATTAAGACCCCTAAGAATTCTTCCTCAATATCATTTAGGAATCCTCATTATTCCGTCCTTATCACCCATAGGAAGTCGTAAGTCAGAATCTAGTGCCATAAAGAGCGCTAACGAAGCTATAATATCCCGATTAAACAATATTTTATCGCAAAGATGCTATTTTGGTTATAATGCGATCACACCACAAATAATAAGAATTTTTTATGATATAAAAGATGCCTTACTAGCATTGCAATCCTACTCTTCTACGAAGTCTGTAACGACTAATATAGAGAACTTTTACACAATAGATACAAATTCTTTAAATCCTATATGGCCTGATTCGAGGATTAAAAGAAGATTTAGTAATGGATTTCTGAGTGATGAAGGAAATCTTTCTTATCTTCTCCGAGAATTAGGGCCCTATGATAAAAATCATAAGCAAGTTAGGAAGATAAGACTCTTATTTTTAGTTCATGAAAAGGAACCTCTAAAGATTAAAGAAACAATGGAGAAATTAACAAATATATTTGATAAAACTGTAGAAGAGTTACCAGAGCGTATAGGCTTAGGAAAAGAAGAATTAGAATTTGAAATATTAAACGATAAAGTGGTAGAATTTTCTTTAGATAGTAATTCTCCTAAGAGCATTGATAAGATACCTGAAGAATATGGTATAAGACAGTTTTCGGATGCATTGAGGGATGGTGAAGCAGATATTTTATTAATAGGTACTTCTTCTCATCGGAATTATCCAATAGCGTCAAATGCGGACGAATTTTATTATTCGCCAAAGAAGTATTTTATAGAGAAAAATATTCAGAGTCAGTTTTTATCTGGTTATGGATTAATGAAAAAAGAAAAAAGAGGCTTTATTGGTATACTTGATGCATTTAATCAAAAAGGATGGAATGAAAATAAGATCCTTAATAGTCCAGAATTCTTAAACTTATTGTTGAATATTTATATTAAAGCAACAGGAAAACCATGGATTGTTGAGCAAGTACCCGATAGCTTACTACACATTTTTATTGCCATCAAAGTATATAGAGTCGCACAGGGATACGGAGAAGGAATTGCAGTAATACTGGATGATTCTGGAAGTATAATCGATATTAGAACGATCCCTGCACAATACAGTTCCTATCGTAAATCTTATTACTTAACAGCAGATGATATGAGCAAAATAATTGAAGCGGTTCTTCTTGATTTATACGAAAAAGAAAAAAGGCAGAAACCCGATACAATTCACCTGGGCATATTCAGATTGAGTAGATTTCACAAGGAAGAGTTAAAGGGTTTGACTAAAGCAGTAAATAACTTGGAGAACCGTGGATTAATCATTAGGATTGCTCCAATATCTATTCTGGGAGCAAGGATCTATCCTACGACCCAAGGGAAAGGTAGACAATATGTTACGATAGGGGGTAACGGATGTATGATTCTCCCTGCAAGAGATGTTTGTCCAACAATAGCATATATAGATAAACGGCTTTCGCAGAATGTTATATTAGATTGGAAGGTCAATAACCTAGTTAACTGCCTAGAAGCCCTCTATAAAACTCATTGGCAAACTTTCTGGGGATCTAAACTAAGATTTCCACCAATAATAAAATTTGCTGAAAGCATAGCAAAGTTCAGGCGTAAAGGGCTACCAGAACCAACTGATGAACTATTAAAAACGACTCCATGGTTTATTTAATGGATGGTGAAAATGAATAATAGTGTTCTACAATGCTTAACTGATCTAAGAGTTACAAAGCAATATTATCACTATCATGAACAAATCCTTACATGCCTTGTGAAAGTTGCGAAGCAATTGTTTCTTGAAATAAAGAATAAAGAAGAAATAAACACGAAGGAAGTTCTGCAAGAAGTAAGAAGAATCAAAAATTCTTTAAAAGGCCAACTATCTATCAAGGCAAGAAAAGTAGCAAGAGACATCGAAACTTTTGAGACAACTTTGAAAGTACTAAAAGAACGTAATCACAATAAATTAACCGAAAATTTAATCGCAATACTCAATAATTTTCGAGGAGTAAGGAGAGATTGTTTTCAATTAATTAATGATCTATTAAAAATGTGGTATATTCTGAATGCGTTGAAAAAAGACGAGATTAAAGATGCGCTGAAAACCCGTTTAGAGGAACTGCGAATCTTTTTAAATGGCTACAAAGGATATTCGTGGGAGATCCAGCAAGATAGAGCCATTATTGTTGAGGGATATAGGGAATGCTGGCAATTTCTCTTAAGCTTATGGAAAACGGTGATCCGTAAATTATCAGATGATTTTTTATCGGATGAATTCGTACAATTAGTTTATCGTGTATCACATAATAGAGATTTCACGAAACTTGTGCTAAAAACTGGTGAACAGCTAATAAGTTTAGATAGCTGGAAGAGAACATTAAAAGAAATGAGTAAATTAATTAATAATGTGAATATCGCGGTAATCGCAAAAAAACCAAAGTATAACGGAGAAACCACGGATATTTTTATTGAGTATTCAATGCAGATGCCAGGAAAAACCTTTTGGATAATACCGCGCCTAGTCTTATTTATAGAATGTAAACTTCAAATGATTAAAGATGAATATGATGAAGTAGATAAATTTGAAAAGCAATTTAAGAACTTAATAAAAAAAGCAAAAAATATGATTGAGCACTATTATAGATTTATCTGTGGCAAGAATAATCTGCCTAGAATAGTCTTTCTCCTCATTTCTAATAAAGAAATCTCAAAGAGAATTATTGAAAAGGCTAGAGATTTATTGAAAGATCTGGATGAATGCTGTGAGAGTGTTTTTATTCATCTAGGTGGCACAAGGATCAGAGGAATTATTAGTAAGATGCTTAATAAGTATAGGTTCAATAGCGAATTAAAAAGGATTTTTAAATTGTTTTTTGACGAAGCAAATAATCCTCAACTATCTGCTAGTCTTCATCAAAAATGACGAATTTCTATTTCTTAGAAATACTTAAGAGATACTCTATGCGTAGCACACTAAGAGTATTATCAATGCTACCTTCACGCCTACATGGATTACGATTTTTGCTTTCAGTTCGCTCTGAATTATTAAGTATATCCTCCTATTATTATTGATGCTATAGGGCACATGTAAACATGTATATACGCTCTTATATTCCATAATTTTGCAATCTTTAATTTTAAAGCTTAAAGCGGTTTATCGGTAATTTAATTGTTTAGCGGGTACCACATTTCCCTCGCATAGATGAACTCAAGAGATTGCGAGGGCCTCCTAAAGCCTAGAGAGAGTCTTAACAAGACACACCTTTTCCCAACTCTGAAAATTTTTAGTCCACTTTCACACGTCTTCTATAGCTCAATGTACTCAAAAAACGCGATAGATACGGACAACATAACACGCAATACTACAGAGAATAATACTAACCTAATAACACTAACAAAGCTTAGATGCACGTAGAGATATCTGATGCCGTAAAGAAGTCAGATAAGAAGGGTCTCTAGCGATTTTCTTGATCGTTATTTTATGGCTTGGAAAAAATTCACAATAAATTAGAAGATAAATAAGATAAACATTGTTCATTGATAGCTCACGCTTTCTCACAAGAATAGCTAATGTCTACCTTCTCTTCAGAGGACGTAGAGATTATACTTTCTTCAATGCTTGTTAAGTGCGAATCATTAATGTCATTTTTTATTAAATAAGATTGTTCTTCATGAGCTATGTCTTCATCGGGCACAGTACCTCAATTGAATATCTCAAGCGAGTTTTTGGCTAAGATATTTTGCTTAAGATATAGTCTTCTATCTCAAACCAAATCACTAGATATAAATACTAATGAACGTATACTATGATTAAAGCTGTGTATAAAAGCCAAAGCTGAACCACTTCAAAGCCAGGTGTATAAATCTATATCGGGTTCAAAGCTAAATCTATATGGATCTGGCTCAAATACCTCTACTATCTCTTCAGATTTAATAGGCGTTTCTACGAAGAATGCCGCTCTAAACGTTACATGATAACGGCCTCTAATTACTATTCTATTGTCTGCATGAGATAGCACCACATCTAGGTCATGTACTGCTAGATCACACATAGCAGTTCTATAGTCATACCTCTGAGACTGTGTTGCCTTCTCGAAATATCTAAGCATCTTCTCCCCATAGACCTTTCTAAGAACATCTGAGACTATTTGATACGCTTTTTCAACGCCATAGGTTTTAGCAAGATTTCTCTTATCCCATAAACCAAAAACCGCGTACAGGAAATCGCGTCCATCAATATACACATACTTTTCTCTAAGATCTATTCTAGCCCTAATTACAAGTGGTACATAGCCCTCCCTATAGTTATGACGTAAAGCGTAATAGTAAGCGCCGAGCTCATCTGCATAAGCAACAACAGGTAGTTCAGGATATCCTTTCCTAGTATCTTTAGTCGATAAGTCCTTCTTCTGAAATAATTGCTCAATATAAGGTCTTAGCTTCCATCCCATAAATCTCCAAAATCCTTCATCTCCCTGTATTCCGAAATTCTCAATTCTAGATATTACGCTGTTAACTCTATTGCGAGGAACGGCAATGCCTCTGTATAACTCTAGGGGCATTACATCACCTCGATCTTACAATTTTCTTAAATCACAGCATTTGTTAACTAAGAACCATTTTCCTACATAATTTTTACAATGGAGTATAATAGGCATAAAATTAGCCTTCGCGATAAAAAGTGTAATCTGCGTATATAGGATAATATCCCTTCTTCTTCATATAATCCCTGAATTCATTAAATAGCAAACGCACAAACTCACGGGCACTATTACCATCAAATATTATTTTATCCATTTCCTCGCATAAACCAAAATCTTTCCTTAGTCCATCAACATTTCTTTGATCTCCAGGCAACTCAACTTGTTCTAAATACATTTTTTCAAATGTATAATAATCCTTATTGGAGAATTCTAATAGCTTCTCTGCGACCTCTAAAAACTTACTTCTATCTACAGACTTAAAAAATGGAATGCTAGAGACATTTTTTACTAGTTCATCAATTATTTCGCTTAATCTTTTAGCTATATTTTTCCTCCAGCGATCATAACAAACATAATCCTTAACTGCCGACCACACTCTTTTATGCTTAAAATCGCACTCGCATCCAGTATCATAACAAAAATTCATTGATAATAAACCTTTTATAGATAGAGAATTTTCTATCTCCTCTGAGAATAAATCATTTATTATCTTCCTGTACCCTTTTATAATCGATTCTATTAAATTGTTAATATCACTATCATTGTATCTCACTTGTTTTAATTCCCTGATTTTTTCTTCATATCTTTCTGAAATTGATTTATAAAGAGTTAAAGGCCAGATATATGTCAATACATATAGTCCATGAGCAAGGATACGTATCCAGTTGTCCTCAAAAAACTTCTCAGCATCACGTATTTTTAAACGCAATTGGTATTTGCTCGTGTATTGACGGATTCTATTTAGACTTTCTCCCAAATAGTATATAATGTAGTAAAAAATGCTTCTATTGAATTTTTCTAACACGATAAGAGTTGAAATTATTTTATCCAATAAGAAATGGGGCTTAGATAATAGGTAGCGATGCCAGATTTTGTGCTGTGAAATCATATCTAGAAGCTTTATTATACCGTCCTTTAATCCATTTTTACGATAAGTACTAACGACATCACGCATGTAACAGAACATACCATTACAGTCCCAGATATCTCTTGCTTTAATCTGGAAATCAAGAATATACACTAACCAATGAGCTAGTAGTTCAATCTCTATCTCCTCCCCAGACAGCAATCCACCTAACCCCCTAAACTCGTGAATCATTCTTGACCTGTACTCGCTCCATACTCTATCTATATAAGCCAGAGTAAGCTTCTTAAAGCAGTCTTCCAAAAGCTCACGCCGAGTTTTTCTTCCTCTCCCACTCATCCTTATCACACATTCATTAACAAAGCATCCAGATTTCTTCATTACTTTGGATTATATTAAACAAAATTATTGAAAATTTTTAAAAAAATAATGCGTATAGTTAAATATTTGGAAGTATTGTCGTAAAAATATCTCTTCTAAACTCTAAGAAAAAGGATCAAATATTTTGATTCAGGCTCATCTGATTGATGTTAATTTAATTGAATGCGTTAAAATAAAGTTCACTGAATTATCAGCAAAAACTTAAATAAATTATCACTGAGTTCACTCTAGTGAACTCTATTTCAACGAAGACATTTAAATAAACATCAATTGATTGTCAGTAAGACTTAAATAGATTATCGCCGAGTTCACTTGGCTAGAGGCTGTTTCAACGGAGTCGATTAAATAAACATCACTGGAGTGAACCTGAAAGCTTAAAAACACAACTTGAGTCAATAATCATTAGACAAGTCACAGGTAAGGTACGGTCAAATCTCTCAACAAAAACCTAGAGAGCTCCTGAAAAATCAGTAGCTTGAGCATGAGGACAAACTTGTGACTTATTCCTACTTTATTATCCCAAACTGAGAGAAATCCTAGACAAATTTACCCAAACTTGACTCATCTTCTTAAGCTTTAATATTCTAAATACCTTTCTTTTTCACTAGCATGTTTCTGGATAGCTAAGGATGCGGGGGGTTTCAGATTCCCCAAATGAGCCGGGCTTGATGACGTATTCCCGATCAATGCGCCCGGAGAGGAACGTGTCTCAGGGAGAAGCTGGGTAAATTTGTCCAAGCTTGTTTAGATTTGTACAACTCCACCAGACTCCTTGTATATCCCTACATTTTCGCGGGGCATTTCTCTCTATCTTCTCCTTCTTAACCTCTTGTCGATGCATATCTCTGCGCCTTTTGAATCTTTTTCAGCTTTGTTGAATCTCTGGTAGGAGGTGATGCAATCCATGCAGAACCTGGTTCTAGGAAAGTTTAATGCGAAGAAAAATAGACATCGGAATGCACCTAAGGAGGCAAGGGCCTATAAGATTAGTCACAGCTACGATGTCAGAAACCTACTGATCAGTTATCAGTGGGCGCTCCAGATGGCTATAAACGAGATATGGAGAAACATGAGCTGGGTGGAGAAGCCTTGGAAAAACTACTACATCGTGAAGAAGGATAATGAGGCAATCAAGTTGCTTAGGATGCAGGGAAAGGAGTTCAGAGTCAACGGGAAACAAATCAAAGTCTACTATCACGCCAAGAGACTCATACCAGAGATACCCGAGAGCAATGAGTTTAGGAAGGAGCTAAGGGATAAGTTAATGGCATTCTGGCAGCACACCGGGTACGCAGCACATTACGTTGACTCAGCAATAAGAATGGCGTACCAAGTGCTGAGGTCATGGAAAGCAAACTATGTTAAGGGGCGTAGGAAGAGGAGAAAGCCAATTGCTAAGAGGTTAGCGGCGAGAATAAAGAACACGCTATTCAGAGTGAGAGGCAATAAGCTTGTCCTAACAGTGATCCCAAGGAGGCTTTACCTAGAGTTCGACTTCTCGAACGCGTGGTTCCTGGACCGCATGAAGGGCTGGAGGGTTGGTGAGATAATCCTGAGGGAGAGAGATTTAATCATGATGTTCACGAGGAAGAGGGAGTCTAGGGACACGGGAGGCGTGATAGGATGGGACATGAACGAGTACACGATGGACGGTTTCAGCGACACTGGGAAAGAGAAGGTGTCCCTGAGAAAGCTTCACTGGATCCATGAGACCTACCACGAGATGAGGCGTAAGATGCAGAAACTCTCCAGAAAGAAGCCTAAGTATGCCGAGAGAAAGCTGGAGAGGATAAGTGAGAGGGAGAGAAACAGAACCAGAGATCTCGTGAACAAGTTAACGACGATGATAGCTAGGAGGTACCCAAACCATATTCATGTCCTCGAGGACCTGGATAAGGAAGGGATGTATAACCGTGACAGGGGGCATAATAGGAGGATAAGCCTCCAGAACTGGAGAGCCATCGTGAAGGCCTTGAGATACAAGGTAAAGGTGAAAGAGATCGATCCGAGGCACACCACTAGGCAATGCTCGAGATGCGGAAGCCTAGCAACAATCGTGGATAAGAGAAAAGTGATCTGCAAGAACTGCGGCCTAATCATTGATAGGCAGGTAAACGCGGCAATAAACATTTACCTATCCGGCAGGAAGCTGAAGCACCGTAAGGAGCTGTGGGAAACAGTGATCAGGCCGAAGCTGGCTCCGGGAGATTACTGTGAAAAACCCGCTATGAGGTAGTGATGCTAGAGACTGAAATTAGTCAGCCTAGCACGGTTTGGATGGGGGTGGTGGGGTGGCCCAACAG
>JALWRR010000105.1 GCA_026993975.1 Promethearchaeati archaeon
TCGGTGAGTACACCACCAAAATCGAAAAATACTGCCTTGATCATATCGATAACCTATGGAGTAATAAGTGGATCTGGTTTAATAACTCATAAGTCTCTTATTGCATCCTTTCACGCATTATTTGAACACCCTTCTATTCTCCATTCATCTCTAATCTTATTCTCCTGAAAAATGGTTAATAAAGATATCTTGATGCTCTTTTGTTTACTTTTACTTTCAATAAAAGTCTATTTAACGAAATTTTTTAAACAATACTTTAAAAAGAAAAAAAGTTTAGTTAATTTAGATTTTTAAAGCGAGAAGATGAGGATGCCTACGGAATGGACTCTTATTAAAAACATTTTATTAACTGCATACGCTGCGAGACACGCCAAGAAGGAACTAACTAGAAGGAAGCTAGGAACTCTTATCTATATTCTTGATACGTATGGCTCTAAGATACTAGAAGAATTTTCTACTGCTAGTATTTATCCAGACGGTATTGATATACCTGACGTAAACATTCTTATTGATGTTCTGCGTTCATCTAAGTTAATAGAGGTGAATAGGAGGGATGTAAGAATCACGGATAGTGGTGTAAAGAAAGTTGAGGAGATCTTATCGAATCCCGATGACCATGATTCTAGACTCAATTATAGATTGATATCATATCTGATATCACGCGACTACAATACTTTAATGAATCTGGCTCTATACATTTCTTCAGGAAAAACTGCTAAACCCGTGGTTGGAGAGAGCTTATCGCAAATTATCAGAGATATTAATGATATCTTAGATAGATATAGTGAAAGAGAAAATCGTAAAATCAAAGAAAAATTGCTAAATAAGCGGTGATATATAATTAAATCAGACTAAAAGCCATTATTCTTTTTTTACGTAACTTGGAGCTTGTCAGTAACAAGATTCATCCCTTTAAGCGATATTAATTCACCTAGAGATAACTTTGCACGTTTCATAAAACTAGGGATTTTTCTCAATGAGCATTTAGCTACATGGTTACCCCATAACCTCTCTTACTGTACTCTAACAATAAGGCGTTAGCGAATCGCTCTAATAATTCCGTTTTCTTAAGCTTCTCTTGCACACTATCTCTTAGATTAATTTCACCAATAGTATTAACCAATTTTGTTGCTACATTGGATTCTAGAAAGATTCGAAGCACAGTCATATCTACAGCCAATCCTGCGGTAGCGTCACTTACTGTATAGTTGCTATAGTAAACTGGTTTATCCCCTCTCATGAATAGTACTAGTAATGATCTAGGAGGTAGGTATGGATTATCAGGGAAGAAACGGGTTAATGGGTAATCTACGTGAATATCATTTTCATCCACTTTGAATTCGTTCGCTATAACTTGCTTCATCTCTTCTGTTATTTGCCCAATGCTCTCTTTTACAGATACATCATTGCTAGTCTTATTTCCTTGAAGAGGTATAGGTATCTCATGATAAAAAATCTCTCTGAGCGGCGGAATCCTATTTAGAACCATTCTAGCATACCTAGATGCTTTCTTACATCTAAGCGCATCATGTATCACTGAGTAATCATCTAAGAGAAGATACTTGCTTACGTCACCCTCATCAACAATTCTTATTACTGCATCAGTAAAATCTATGCATTCTTCCTCAAATGCATACTTAAGCATTGATTTCACTGCGAAATCCATTATTCTAGAGAACTTGTGGAAGTAAACGTTATTAAATAGCCAGAATCTACTCATAAGAAACGCTCTTAAGGTATTCAATGCATTATCGAATAACCCAATGTCAGGTGTCACTAATTCATATTTGCCGTGCCTCGAAACTATCACTGAGAACTGTATCAATCTATCAAAATCAACCATACCATATTCCTTGGCTCCAGTATAATATGAATCTCTAACAGTGAAATCCAGTATGTCTGCTGGGTAAATAAACTCTCTTAGAACATGCCTAAGCGCTTTGATAATTGGCTTAACCCGCCCATCCAGCTTAACTTTCTCACTCCTAGGAGATAAGATATAATCTATTGTTTCTAGGACTTCTTCCGCATTAATTCTCATGCTCCTATTTTTTTCAAGGCTATCAAGTTTTTTCTCGATGTATTCTCGGAGATGATTCTTATAGATAAACCAACCCACATCCTCATGAGAAAAAATACCCTTGCTCTTCAACTCATCATTCTTACTTATTATAGCTTCATCAAAAGCATGTGAATACGGTCCATGGCCTATATCATGAAACAAGCCAGCTATTCTTAATCCAAGTAAATAAGAGAAGACATCAGATACATCCTTAATGCCTAAAGGCTCTAAGTCAGGAATCTCTATATCTTTAATCCTCGTTCCTCTAAAACTGTAGGTCCGCCGTATTAATGAAACAGCAAACTTACCTGATAAATGCATTACTCCCAAGCTGTGTTGAAAACGAGAGTGCTCTGCGCCAGGATAAACCAGGTAAGCAGTTTGCAATTGATGAAGCCTCCTCAATCTCTGAACGATAGGTAAATCAACTAATTCCCGCTCTACTTCGCTCAGTATTATGTAACCATAGATGGGGTCTCTAATCATCTTGCTTCTCAGGCTCACTATGACTCCATCATCTGGAAGCTCTATGCCAGCCATAGAAGACATATTATTCAGCCCCGATTGTTATTTATCTCGTATTACATGAAGCGTACTATAACTAGTGATAATTTAAAAGGCTTATTTAAATATGATACTGGAAATGAAGCTAGAAAAAATGAGATAATGCAGAGGAACATTAATTTGAAATCATTCCATTATTAGAATTCCTTAATGCTTTCTGGATTAAGAGTAATGAATTTTCCCTCCCCCATATAGTAAGCGTGCTTTGCTTTATTTGGATCCAGCATGCCTCGTGACGAAACAACTAAATCTGGTCTCACCCAAGCATACACGATCTCACCTATAAAAAGCACATGATCTCCCGTTTCTACTTCATTAATCACTTTGCATTCAAGAGCAGTTAGACTTTGAGCAATTATAGGAGCATTAATTTTTGCTGCTTTGATTTTTCTTAAACCGAATTCCTTAAACTTATCTAATTCTGCCCCAGAAAAATTTCCTGTTAACCAAATCTTATCAGATAATTCGAATGGAAGAAAATTAACGGCGTAATCACCGTATTCTCGTATTAACTTGAACGTGTATCTATCGGGGGATATGGATACACAGTATAGAGGCGGATCAAATGAAATATGGGTATGCCAACTGGCAGCCATTGCATTTGGTTTATCGAAAGTTCCACTAGTTATTATTGGAGTTAATTTAGGGTAAGTTAAGTGATAAGAGTAACGTAATAGTTTAAATGGTTTTAGAGACATAAGACCCCACTGCTATAATTTCTCACTAAGTAATTTTCCTAGCTTCTTTATTCCTTCCTCTATCATGTCTTCTGGTAGATAACTAAAGCTTAGTCTCATTGTATTCTTTTTAATGCTACTAAGTTTGATTATATCGTTAGTATCGGGATCATAAACGAAACCGAATCTAGGTAGAGGATAGAAAGCTGCCCCAGGTACATAACTTACATCGTTAGGTATCGCTACTTTTTCAAGAAATGCTTTGAGGTCGACATCTTTTTTAGACTCCCACCATATAAAGAACCCTCCAGTTGGATCTGTTCTGTATCCCTCTGGGAAGTATCTGTCTATACTGTCACGCATCGTGCAACATCTCTTTTCGTAACCCCGTACTGTCTCTGGGAGAACCTTATCAATATATCTCTCATAATATATCTTTAGTATCGCTTGTCCAATAGCAGCTGTTGCCAAATCTATGTATCCCTTACTCTTCAAGAAATCAGGTACTATCGCATCTGGAAGCACTGCGTAACCTACTCTGAATACTGCAGCTTCCTTAGATGTTGTTCTGAGGTAACATACCCACTTATTCTCTTTATCCATTGATTTTATTGGTGGGTCCCTCTCCCTGAATTGAATCTCTCTATAAGCGGCGTCTTCAACAATAAGTACTTTCTCTCTTTGAGCTATCTCCAATAGCTTCTTTCTCCTGTTAATAGGCATGGTTGTGCCGCTTGGATTATCGGAATCTGGGATAACATATATGAAATCTGGCTTCTTATTGAACTTCTTTTGAGAGATCTCAATTGCTTTCTCAACATACTCAGGAACCATCCCTTTATCATCTATTGGAATTAGAATTATCCTAGCATCAAACCGCATCATTGGTCCAAGAAAACCTAGGTACGTAGGCATTGGCGCTATCACTATGTCCCCAGGATCAATAAAAATATCTCCCAGTATGAATAGGGATTGTTGTGATCCCGTAGTTATAATGACCTTCTCCTTCATCTCATTCTCATCGTTCGGTAAAGGTATACCATCCTTGTACTTAAGCCTCTTAGCTAGAACAAGCCTCAATGGATCATACCCAGCTGTCTTCTCGTAGTTATATTGACCCAGTACATTGAAGAAATTACCCTTCTTTAGATCCTCTCTTTGCTCAGCTGCTAATTCCTCTAGAATATTAATGAATGTTTCAAGAGGCAATATTCCTGGTTTACCGCCAGCAAAATAATATTTTACAGTAAATCTCAATAATCTCCTTATCTCCGATTCTGGAATGAGATCAGTCCAAGCAGAAAGTCTATATATTCCCTCTGGGTCATACACCATGACGAGAACACCATAATTAATACTCTATAATATAGTGAAAAATTTGAGAAAAAGTTGGTTGTATATACTGTTATACAGATCCCTTCTATCTCTTTCTGATTAACGTAAAACGGGCTCCTAGAATCTTTTAGCGAAAATAAAAAATATTTTAAAAAATGGAAATAAACTTGTTTTAGTTTCATTTTCTTTTTGAGATAAATGAGCTTTTTACAATTTTTTATTACCTATTAAATTTTCGAAA
>JALWRR010000106.1 GCA_026993975.1 Promethearchaeati archaeon
TAATACTAGGACTGATATCCCTAACTCGCAGTATAGTGGTTACTCTGCTAATCCCGAGTACGTTATTGTCTCCCCTGTCTCCACGACAGGCACATGGTATGTTGGTTGCTACGCTTATTCTGGTAGTGGTGAGTACCAAATCAAGGTTACCTTATACACTCAATCTAATGAACCAGCTCCCTCTCCACCTACTACATTCACTGGCACTGTTAGTGGAGATGGATCTACTGGTCCTCATTATAATAATCCTAGTTCTCCCGCTTGGGCTGAGCATGCTGTTACGTTAACTAGTGGTACGGAGTATAGTGTTACTCTTGATTGGGATAGTTCTTCTGATCTTGATTTATACGTGTATAGGCCTGGAAAAGCACCTTCTCAAGATGGGACTGGAGATGATTATGTAACTAGAGCATATACGACTAATAAACCAGAGCAATTAAGCTTTACTGCTGATACTGATGGTGAATGGATACTGGCTGTGGATCACTATAGTAGTTCTGGTTCAGCATCCTATACATTATCTATAGAAGTAGCTAGTAGTGGAGGTGGTGGCGGTAATACTGGAACTTACTCATGGATCTTCGCTGTTTACTTAGACGCTGATAATAATCTCGATAGTTATGGAGTTGATGATTTAAACGAAATGATGCAAGTCGGATCTACTAGTGAGGTAGGTATCATTGTTCTAATGGATAGAGCTAATTCAGGAGCAAATATCTATTATGTTAATTCTGGATCAACAACGACTCTAGAAAGCTGGGGAGAGGTAGATATGGGAGATCCAAACACATTGCACTCATTTGCAGATTACGTTAAAAGCAATTATCAAGCAGATCACTATGCTCTAGTTTTATGGGATCATGGTGGAGGTTGGATCGGGGCATGTTGGGATGATTCAAATAATAATGATCACTTAACACTAGATGAGATCCAGCAAGCGTTATCAGGATATCACTTCGATCTAATTGGATTTGATGCATGTTTAATGGGAACAATAGAGACAGCATACGAACTAAGAAATATAGCTGATGTCCTAGTAGCTTCAGAAGAAACAGAGCCCGGAAATGGCTGGCCATACGACACGATACTATCAGCATTAGTACAGAATCCCTCTATGAGTGCAGCTGATCTAGGAAGCACAATTGTGCAGAAATATGGAGACTACTATGGTTCATCTGGAAGCCAAACAATGGCCGCAATAGATTTAACGAAGGTAGGTGATCTAGCGAGCGCTCTAGATCAACTTGCAAAAGAGCTCGCTAATGGAATGAGTGGTGGATCATCATCATCTCAGACATTTACTGGGACTGTTAATCAGGGCTATGATAGTCAGAGGCACTCGTTTACTGTTGATAGCTCTGTCACTAAGATTGAGGTTTACCTCTATATGCCTTCTGGAGCCGACTTTGACTTGAGTGTCTGGGATCCTAATGGGGCTAGGACTGGTGGGTGGACTAGTAGTGATCATAATACTAGGACTGATATCCCTAACTCGCAGTATAGTGGTTACTCTGCTAATCCCGAGTACGTTATTGTCTCCCCTGTCTCCACGACAGGCACATGGTACACTGGTTGTTATGCCTATTCCGGCAGTGGAGATTACCAGATTAAGGTCACGTTGTATTATGGTGGTGGTTACAAGAGCGCTATTGATAATGTTTTAGCCAACGTTGAGTATTTCACAGATTCCAAGTCCGTGGATATATATCACTTCGCTTATCTCGTCAAGCAATATATCTCCGATTCAACAGTTCAGAATTACGCTCAGCAAGTTATGGATGCTCTAGTAGCTGCAGTTATTTCCGAGTTCCATGGTAGTGGGCATCCTAATGCTCATGGATTAGATGTGTATTTCCCGAAGACTTCTAGTGATTATGACAGTTCATACACTAGCTCTGGTTTAGATTTCGTTGCTGACACGTACTGGGATGAGTTCCTTAACGCTTATTACTCAGCTTAAAGCTTAATCAAGTAATCTCTAACTTTTTATTTTTTAATGACCTTTATTCTAGCTTAACTAATACGTGAATAATTTATTTCTCGCTAACTATACTTCTTAAATAGTGACGAGTTTAATGTAAGTGATGATTGTGGATAAAAGTGATCTCGAAGTAGTAATTAGGGAAGCTGTCAAAGAAGATAAAGCGGAGATAATATCCTTTACAAAAAATACTTGGGAGTGGGGAGATTATATCCCGAGTGTACTAGATCAATGGCTCAGTGATAGGGATGGGGTTACATTAGTTGCAGATATTAACGGTAAACCCGTTGGTTTACTTCACGTTAAGTTTCTTCCTGATAACTCCGCTTGGTTCGAGGGGCTTAGGGTTAATCCTCTTTATAGGAGGCGGGGAATAGCCTATAGATTGAATCAGGATGCATTAGAATTAATGAAGAGGAAGGGGATAAGTGTTGTTAGGCTTGTTATAGAGAGTAGTAATCAACCGTCAATAAACCTTGCGACTAAGCTAGGGTTCAATAAAGTCTCGGAATGGGTTTCAATAGAGATAAAGCAATCAAAGATTAGTGATGAGGAAATAATTTGTGTGGAGGAAGGAAATATAGATATGATCTGGAATGAGGTTAAGAAAAGCGAAGGATGTCAATTATATTCCTGTATCTTACCAGTTAGATGGATGTGGATTAAGATGAGTAAAGAGGTTCTAGAAATTATCCTGTCCGAGAAACAATGGCTTAAAGGATTGAGATGCGGTGACACACTTGGGTTACTAACAGATATGCGCTACGGAACAATAATATCCTTCACTAGCGCGAGGAGTAAGGAGAGCCTATTAAGATTTCTTAGGGGAATAAAAAAGATAGTTAAATGTCATGACGAGAAGGTATTTGAGATCCAGTTACCAAAGGGGCACTATTTAATTGATGAGTTAAGAGAAATGAGTAGTGATGTAACAAGCTTCCTAGTGTTTGAAAAAAGATTATGAAGAGCTAGTCACTATACTTAAAGATCGGCAGAACATTAGCTATAACAAGAAGCGTTAATCCATCATCACCCAGTACAGCAATGATCAAAGGTATGAAACCTAGGAAACCAAGGATTATTAAACCAATTTTCAAAGCAAAAGTTAAACCTAAATTAATCTTCAAAGTTCTCTGTATCTTTCTACTAAGCCTAATTATGTACGGTATCTTCCGTAAATTATCGCTCATAACAGCTACATCAGCAGCCTCAATAGCTATATCATTACCAGCAGTACCAATAGCGATTCCGGTATCTGATTGAGCTAGTGCAGGAGCATCATTAATTCCATCACCCACCATTGATACCAATCCATACTTTTTCTTTAACTCGATTATCTTTCTCACTTTATCTTCCGGTAGTAAATTAGCATAATACCTCTTGATACCCACTCTTTCCGCTATCCTCCTAGCTACCTCCTCTCTATCGCCAGTAAGCATAATAATATCTTTTATTCCTATGTCATATAGCTCCTTAACTGCATCTCTAGCTGACTCCCTTATTATATCCTCCAAGATAATAACTCCAATAACACTGCTATTAGAGCAAACATAAACAGCTTTTTCATAGGGTCTTAGCACTTCATCACTAATATTAATCCCTTTCATTCTTAGAAACCTCTCGTTACCAACAAGAACATGACCAAATCCATCTATTTCACCTTCCAAACCCATCCCAGGAACCTCCTTAACATCAGCACTAGCGCTTATTTCCAATCCCAACTCCTTAGCTTTCTCAACTATAGCGACAGCCACTGGATGATTAGATTGAGCTTCGAGAGCAGCAGCTATCCTTAAAAGTTCCTTATCGCTAACATTAACTGGAACAACTTCCTTAACAACAAGTTTATTCCGAGTAATTGTACCAGTTTTATCAAACGCCATAGCTCGAACCTTAGATAGGGTCTCTATGTAAGTGCTTCCCTTAATAATTACACCGCTACGAGTAGCTCTAGTTATACCTACGAAATATGTGATTGGAGTAGATATAATGAATGCACTAGGACAAGCCAAAACAAGAAGGACTAAGGATCTATATAACCAAGTCTTGAAATCCTGACCTAGAATGACTGGAATAGTAATTGTAAGGAAAGCGAGTATGATTATTATAGGCGTATAGTAGAGAGAGAACCTATCAATGAATCTCTCAATCTTAGTCTTCCTCTCACGAGCCTCTAAAACAAGCTTAGTTATTCTGCTAACAGTAGAATCTATGAATGGTCTAGTTGACTTGATCTTTATCGAATTAGTTAAGTTAATTGTACCAGATAGAACAGTATCTCCTTCATGAACATCAATAGGTATAGATTCTCCTGTAACAGCTGATGTATCAATTGTAGTGGATCCCTCAAGCACGACACCATCAACTGGAATTCTCTCACCCGGCTTTATGAGCAAGACATCCCCAACCTTAACTCTCTCTACGTCAACCTCAACAACTTTACCGTTAATAACCAAATTAGCTACTTTCGGAACAAGCTTTGAGAACTCTTCTAAAGTAGCTTTTAGTCTATCTATGGTTTTATCCTCAATATACTCCGAGAAATTAAATAATACGAGAACTAATAATGCTTCATGATAAGCTTGAATATAGATTGCGCCAATGGAGACAATTGTCATTAGGAAATCTACATTAAAAGGCTTCTCCCTAAATTCCATAAACGCAGAGTAAGCGACAGGTATAATCATAATCGGTAACAGGATTAGACATAAGTAATGAATAGGAACATTAACTATACCTAAGTAATCAAGCACCAGCTCTGTAATCATAGCTCCAGCTGCAATTATAGATGTCAATACCCTAGCTTTAAGAAGTTCTTCCGATTCATTTATCAATCGCGATCACCTACAAAGTAATGAATAATTAAAAAGCTTAAGC
>JALWRR010000107.1 GCA_026993975.1 Promethearchaeati archaeon
AACGGCGATACCTTACAGCAAGGTCTCCAGAGTCAAAACACGGTTCAGAGAGAAATCTATAGAAATGCTCGCCATAACAATCGCTTTGGCGAGAGCCTACAAGAGATTGAAAGTCCTGCAAGCCAAGCAACAATTATTCAAGCCAATACTGAAGCCACGGAGCAAGCTGAAGACGAGGCGGAGAAACGAGTAATGTCAAAGAAACGTTTAAACGGAGGTGATTAAAAAAACTCCGACCGACTTCGTATTTTTGCTAACATTGTTCTCTAAACAATTCCTTTCTCAATGATTGTTATGATGTCTAATGCTTTATCTGCGTCGGGAACAATCTCATTCTTAAGCATTTTTTCCAGTAAGTTTTTAGTGCCTGGTTGATATAATGGTTGGTTATTGTTTCCGCATCTATAAGAATAAACGCATTTATTACAAACTTCTGAATTACCGCACTTACAGGAAAGGAGAATTCTATAAGCCCTCTCAACAGCTTTCTCGAATCGCTCAAAAAGAATTCTAGATACACCGTTTCCTCCTGGAGTACTATCGTAAATTACTATTACTCCGGTTGTGCCAAAAGATATGCCGCCAAGATCTTCACTGCCACCACCAGTAATTACATTAGTTCCCTCTATAATCACATGCTCAAGTGCGTGATATGACCCTGCTATCAGATCACTATCACTATAATCTAGTTCAGGGGCCTTGAAAACGAGACCTTGTGTCTCATAATTATAGCTTATGGGGTCATCTAGTTCATATTCTGCGAGAGGTTTCTTGCTTCCTTCTTGGAAGACTAAATACCCCTCGACAGTGCTCCTCATTTGGAGTTTTCCGTGAAATATTCTTGTTCCTAAAGATTCCTTCCAGTCCATTTCACTTTTTGGTCTAGCGCCAGATGTATATATCGGCCGTGTATATAAATCATCATACTCTCTAGGAGCTTTCTTAACGACAGCTTTTAATGAATTGAGATCAAGAGATTCAACTAGGTATTTCACCCCGCGATTTATATAGATCGCTCCAGGATAAAGCTCTCTTATAGCTATTATTGCTTCTCGCTCATCTATTACTTTATCATTATAAATAACTCTCACAACTTTATCGGCGCCTCTAATATTCTTTGAAAAGTAGCTATTGAACAAGTTACCATTAGCATAATACTTATTGCTAAGCGGGAATATTGCACCCGCACTAATGAGTCTATCTATCACTTCCCTCGGAATCCCTAAAGAATCAATTTCCTCATTTGTCAATGGTTTCTCAAATGCCATTAAATAAACATGTTTCTCAGCAATATACATGTTTCCTGGTTCTATGTAGCATAGGGAAATGTCCTCAAAGTAGTCTCGCGGGTTCATTAGATAATAATCGCTTATGGGATCATCGCTTCTCATTAACAATACTGCAGAACCAGCCCCTCTTCTGCCACTTCTCCCTGACCTCTGGATAAATCTATTGACCGGGGTTATCTCTGAGAGAACCAGATCTATATCACCGATATCTATCCCTAGTTCCAGGGTTGGCGTAGCTAATAAAGCTAGTTTTTCTCCTTTCTTGAATTGATTTTCAATTAGTCTTCTAATTTTCTTGGGTAAACCAGCTCTATGCAAATCAAATTTATTTGAAATCTCTCTATATTTCAGAGACATTCTTTTCAAGATATGTAAAGCTAATTCTGCGCTTTTTCTCGTGTTAAAGAATACTAGAGTCTTGATATTGTGCCTAAGTATTTCTGTTAGAAGTTTCGCCACCGCGTACTGTATTGGGTCTAAGCAATACATAAATAGGAGATATAGTGGGGTTTTTCTTCCAGTTTCATTAATCAATACAGCTGTTTCTCCAATCAATTGGCTACCAAACTCCAAAGGATTGCTTATAGTAGCTGAAGCCATGAAGAATTGCAACTTATCAGAGTGCTCAGCCATCCGCTTTAATCTCTTGATAATATAGTGAACATGAGTTCCGAAGGCTCCAGAATACTGATGCATTTCATCAATAATAATTATTCTAGCTTTATGAAACAATTTTCCTAATCTAGTTCTCTTACCCATATGGAAATTTATCATATCAAAGTTCGTTAATAATATATCAGGAGGATTTAATATGATTTTACTGCGCGTCTTATAGGGGGTATCACCATCCAATACGCTAATACTCAAACCAAAAATCCCCGCATAATCAAAAAGCTTTGATAATTGATCTCTCGCTAAGGCCTTAGTGGGATAAATAATTAGGACTATTGGCCCCTCAGCGCCGGTTCTCTTTAACTTTACAGTTCTTATCATTGCTGGTATAGTGAAAGCTTCTGTCTTACCGGTCCCGGTCGGCGCAACTATTATTATGTTCTTGCCATTAATCCCTAACCTAATTGCTTTCTCCTGAAAAGCATATAACCTATGAATACCACGAGAACGCAAATACTCAAGTAATTTGATAGAGAATTCTTTTGGTATACCGAGTGATAAGAGATAATTCAAATCGAGTTCATTACCCGTTCGAGGTGGCTGATCCATCATTCGCCGGAAATAGACTGGAATACATGATTGAGAATCCAGCGAAACCATAAGCTTAATAGCTTGAGGCACGTTCGGCGGTATAGCATCTATCGTAATTCTGCGTTCAAAAATATATTCTCTATCGCTTTCAGTACTCAACTCTTTATCTATGTCCCTAATATCACTATATTTTATTTCGATTTCATAAGATATATGGCAAGTTGGGCAGTGCAGTGTTATTCTAGCGTGCTCTTGATCAAGTCTTTGAAATCTTATTAGTTTCATATCGCTACCGCATTTAGGGCATTTTATCTTCAATAATTACACCAATATTTAGTACTATCTCTCTACTTTCCATATAATTATGGCTCCTGTAGAATTTAAAATAAAAATCAGGTTAAAAAATTACTATGACAGATGAGGACAATGGAGGTACCGCTGATATGGCAGATGATGAGTGGTCCCTCACTGATTTACTACTAACATGGCCTCTGAGTTCTCTATAGAGAATTTAGAATGGCGGGCCCGGCGGGATTTGAACCCGCGACCTACGGCTCCGCAGGCCGTCGCTCTATCCAGGCTGAGCTACGGGCCCTTGCTTAATGTTCTTATTATTTGTCTTGAATTCTTTCATTATTTAGAATTTTGGGTTTTGGAATATCCCCATATTCCTACTTTATTAACCAGTATCTTCTCGGATAAGTCTCCTTTGCCATTAATCCTAGTTTAACCATTTTTTCAAGTACGCGTTCAGCTCGAGTTACTTCCCAGCCAAGTGATGTTGCTAGTTCTTCGATCGTTACTTCATTTTTGTTGTTTAAGTTAATCATCTCAATTACTTTCTTTATGTCATTATAGATCGAGGGGAACTCTATATATGTTATTTCTCCAGCATTAAACACATCGACAATTAGTTTCCGTTTCTTAAGTATTTCAATTGCTTTTCTGATATCGCTCTCTGATACTCTTCCCAATTTCTCAATCAGATGCATTGTTATTTCTGGTAAGGATATAATAGGCTTTCCCAGTTCAGCTGAGAGCTTGAGGATCTCGAATGCAATATAGTCATAATACCTGCCACTTAACTTATCTAGAAATGAGCTTCTGTAAAGTTTCCTTAGAGTTATGATTTCGCTTAGTATCTCTTGTTCAGTGAGTTCAAGGAATTCTTGACTACTACCCCATTTTTTCTCAAAATTCTTTATTTTGTTGTTCAGATCAGATAATACTTTCAGTATGTCGTTTAAATCATCTATCATCTGCTCCATTCTCTTGCTTTTCTTCATTTTCTTTAGCAGTACTTTCTTCTTGATTTCTGAGAGACCCATTATTAGGTACCCCCTAATATTTTTATCGCATTAAACATGATTAAGTTAGTATCGTATTATGAGATACTGATGCTTTTTAAATAAAATAGCGGGTTATTTAAATAACGGTGTTAGCTATGGGTCTTGAAACGTATTATGGGTCAACAGCATGGTGGAAACCTAGATCAAAAAAACTTGAGATAAAGATTATTGAGTATGGGCCAAACATATTACGATTTAAAGTTGATGGTGAGACACATACATTGTTTAATGCATTAAGAATTGAGTTACTTAATGATAAAGATGTTGAATTCGCAGCATACAAAGTTGAACACCCATTATTCGACCGAATAGAGTTTGTTGTTAGAACTAAAACTATAGATCCTCTAGAAGTTGTTAAAAAAGCAATTAACAGGATTAGACGTAGATTCACGACAATTAAGAAATTATTCTCAAAAGCTGTAGAATCTGGTGTTACAGCTCCGCCGTTTGTTTCTGATAAAGAGTGGAACAAGTTCTTAGAAAACTTAACTGCATGAGTCATTAAATATCCTATTTATCAGGATAGCTTAATATTTTTCTGACAGCTATGAATAATTCATCCATATTTCTTACCTTGACGTATTTTCCTCTAGAATAAGCTAGTAATCTACATACTTGAGTTCCTCTCGTGCTCCCACCTAACTGTATTACATGCAATCTATCAAATTTTTTAGCCCACCTTAATGGACTCCCACCCCTATTGTATTCTCCATCAGTGATCAAGATAGCCCATTTCTTAGCCTTTAATGAAGCTTTTCTCAGTTCCTTTAAGGCTTTTTTTAAGGCATACGAAATGTTCGTAAAGCCTATCGGCCTAACATCAAATATCTCATCAAGGATCTTATTTAATGGTTTTCTCTCCCTGATCCCTTTGATTAATAATGGTTCATCAGCAAAAAGGATTATAGATATTTCATCTCTAGGGCTCATAGCATATATTGACATTGCTGATATTATTGATGCTAAAACGTTTTTTTCGCCATACATGCTTCCACTTATATCGAGGATTATTACTCCTGCAGTTTTTTTATCCCGTTTTTCTAGACATACTATATCTCGATTATTAACGCTATTTGTCAAGATTTTATCCAGCGATATTTCTAGTGTCGATTCTAAGTCGAAATCTAAACTAGGTCGATAAGTAGTTTTTTTCTTAAATGAACCATGTTTCCTGGACTGGCTCCCTAGGATTTTCAAAGCTTTTTTGACTATTATTCTACTAGCAGTCCTCCTGAATATCTCTCTCTTTCTCGTGCTTAAATGATTCTTAGTTAGATAAAACAGATGAATAAGATAAACATTGTCGTAATTTTTAATATCTGATACATGTTCTTCTAGAACTCTAGCAATGGCAAAAGGATTAATTTCAGCTAAAGCTGTTAAAGCAAGAAAATTCCTGTATTTTATTGCCTCTTGACCCAGCATGTATATTGACTCGAAATCTAGAGGCGCCCATAACTGGGCTAAAGTGTCTCTAATATCCTTTCCCTCCCGAATCTCAGAAATTAATCTTGCGCCATAGTACCCTAAGAGCCCTCTGAAAAAAGTTAGAAGCTTATCATTTTGAGGATAGAAAAGTAGAAGAGCTTTAGTAGCGCTATTATTCTCTGCATTGTTGAAAGCATTAGTCTCATCTTCTCCTTCTCCATATTGATCAATAGATGGATCGGGATAAGGATTAGGTTGATCTACTGTATCATCACTCTTCGCAAGGGAAGGAACTATGTCAGGTACAGTATCAATCTTATCGCGTGTATCAAACCTATTTTCTCTCTCTATCTTTCGAAAAAAAGTAAATTGAGATGATGTATTTTCAACGATTTCCCTTATAACGTCCTCTATTGCTTTATTAGTACCATCTACAAGTTCTATTTTCGTGCCTAGCGCGATTATCGCAAGTCTAACTAATTCTTCTTCATTAATTCCATGGTCAATACTCAGACTAATAAGTTCTGCTAAGTCAATTGCTCCTCTAACAGAGGATCCGCGCTTTATATCAGGGTGGCGTCGTGTAGCTCTAGTGACTGTAACAGCGAATCTCGCTATCTCATCGGTCGCCTTAGAGTGAATCTTAACAATTTCTACTTCTTCTTCGAAAGTCTGATATTCAAGTTTTATCCATATGAATCTGTCTCTGAGCGCTTCCCCTAACGGGGTCACTCCAATATATTCCGTGGGATTGAGTGTAGCTATAACCCAGAAGCCTTCCTTAGCTTCAATTGTACCGAGTTTAGGTATTTCTATAATCTTTTCATCTAGAGCTGGAATTAAGACATTCTGAGCTCCTTCACTAAGCCTATTAATTTCATTTATGAATAGTATTCCCCCATTTATCATTGCTCGAACTAGAGGTCCCGGTACGAACGATTTCCAATTCCAACCATGCTTAAGGACTAATTGCGGCTCGAAATAGCCCACAAGCTTATATTCATCAAAGCGTTCATCCCCATCAACTCTAATAAAGTCCTGGTTAAAGAACTTTGCAACCGCTTTAGCTAACGTTGTTTTACCTACCCCCACAGGCCCCTCAATTAATATGGGTCTATTACTCTTCTTCGCAAGTAATATGGACCGTAATTCGTTCGTTCGCGCTATAATTTTAAACTCTCTTTTTATTTTCTCTATAGTCTCATCTATACTCCAACTCATTATATCACCAAATAACTTCAGGTAGTCTCCACGCTCTCAAGGATATCCCTGCGCTTAATAACTCTCCGCTTGAAATACTCTTTTACTTCCTCATAATATTTCAGTAGATCCTGTGTTAAGCTCGCATGTATCTTAGATATCGCGTTCATGAAATCATTCATCGTGACATACTTAGAGTTAATATCGCGTCTTAAAGCATTAATAGCAGCCTCCCGAGCTACAGCTGCTAAATCAGCTCCAGAGTAACCTTCAGTCATTCTCGCTATCTTCATTAAATCGACATCGGGACCAAGAGGCATCTTAGCAGTATGTATCTTAAGTATCGCTAATCTAGCTCGCGTATCTGGCGGTGGTACATAAATCATTCTATCAAATCTTCCCGGCCTTAGCAAGGCAGGATCAAGTAGATCTGGTCTATTAGTAGCTGCTATAACAACGACATCTCCTCTCGCTTGCAACCCATCCATCTCAGTTAATAGCTGGGATATTACTCTCTCTGAGACCCCACTATCTCCCGTATAAATTCCTCTCCGTGGAGCAAGGGCATCTATTTCATCGAAGAAGATTATTGTAGGTGCTGATTGTCTAGCTTTTCTAAAAACTTCACGGACAGCTCTCTCTGACTCTCCAACCCACTTAGATAATAATTCTGGTCCTTTAACAGCTATGAAGTTAGCTTCGCTTTCTGTTGCTACTGCTTTAGCGAGAAGAGTCTTACCACAGCCTGGGGGGCCGTAAAGCAACACACCTTTTGGTGGGTCGATGCCTAATCTAGCAAATGCTTCTGGATACTTCAGTGGCCATTCAACAACCTCCTGTAATTCTCGTTTAACATCGGTTAATCCACCAATATCTTTCCACTTCACGTTTGGTATTTCAACGAATATCTCTCTTAGAGCGCTTGGTCTGATCTCTTTTAGTGCGTCTAGGAAATCTTTCATATTGACTTTTAATTTATTAAGTAGCTCTTCAGGGATAGGATCAGTTGAATCAATGCTAATATTATATTCCTTCAGAAATCGCCTAAGGGCATTCATTGCAGCTTCTCGCACTAATGCAGCAATATCGGCACCAACAAAACCATGAGTCATTTCAGCTAGCTTCTTTAAATCTACATCTTTTTCTAGAGGGACACCCTTTGTATGTATCTTTAATATCTCGTATCTTCCCTGAGCGTTTGGAACACCGATCTCGATCTCTCTATCGAATCTTCCTGGTCTTCTCAAAGCAGGATCAAGAGCATTTATTCTGTTCGTAGCCCCTATGACAACAATGTTTTCACGAGGTTCTAATCCATCCATGAGAGCTAATAATTGAGAAACAACTCGTTTTTCTACGTCTCCAGTGACTTCTGATCGCTTTGGAGCTATGGCATCTATCTCATCTATAAATATAATAGCTGGAGCATGTTTCTTAGCTTCTTCAAACAATCTGCGAAGCCGCTCCTCGCTTTCCCCATAATACTTAGACATTACTTCAGGGCCAGTAATAGATATAAAGTAAGCGTCAGTTTCATTAGCTACTGCTCTAGCTAGTAATGTTTTTCCAGTTCCAGGAGGACCATATAGTAATATTCCCTTGGGAGGATCAAGATTTAATCTCTGGAATAATTCTGGGTGCTTGAGAGGTAATTCTACTAGTTCCCTAATTTTTTGTATTGCGCTTTTCAGACCACCTATATCAGAATAAGATACTCCAAGATGCCGGTTTTTGCCCGCAGCTCTTCTCTCAAAATCCACTCTAGTATCCTCAGCTATGACTACAACGCCTTTTGGCTCTGTAGAAACTATTATGTATGGTGCTCGTTTTCCAAACGCCATTAAGTACACGATGTTTCCTTCCACAACAGGTATATTTCTAAGAGATAACTTTATTTCTCTGTTAATATCCAGTGGGAGAGCGATTGGGACTGAATATAGTGGTGCTACAACAATTCTTCTAGCTCTACTCGTTTTCGGTTTAAAAACTTGGACATAATCCCCGATATTTACACCTGCATTCTCCCTTATGAATTTATCTAAGCGAATGAAATCGGAATCTTCAGCCTCCTCTCCACTCCTATCCGGCCAAGCATAAGCAGCAGTTAATTTTTTTCCTTGGATAGCGATAATCTCCCCAGTCACTATCTCTAATTCATTCATCTTAGATTTCGGTAATCTCGCTCTATACCTCCCAATGTCTCTTGGAGATGCTTCTAAAACTTTTAAGCGAATTTTCTTGTTTTCCTTATCACCAAAAGGTAACATTGTATAATCACCAAGTCCCGAAAGAGCAATGATCAATAAACTCTCTTCACCCACTACACTAATAAATAATATTTTAAAGCAAAGAGTTTTAGAGTTTTTTTAATCTCATGACTAATCGAAACATGACACGATAGATATTTGAATATTTCATGTTGAACTATACTCAGGGGTAAGCAATGAGAAAACATATTTTAGCTATGATTATGATCATGATTTTAGTTATACCGACCATAAATACGAAGCAGACTGCTAGTTTTATTGAAAAAAGCTCTATAAAACACTTAGCGCAAAAAAATATAAGCATGTTAAACAAAACAGTATCAGGAGTAAGTTACAGAGTTCTCGGAAGCAACGATAAGAATTTTGATTTTATTAGCTTACTCAAATATATACGCGGACTCAAAGGAAATCTCTCCGAATTTCCCTTAAGGAATACCGAAGACGGGTATATTAACGCTACATACTACGGTGTATTATCTCTCTATTTTCTAGGTGTAATAGAGGAAGTAGAGGGAAATAACAGACTATCAAGTTACTTAAGGTACCTATATGACGAAGACAACGGAGGCTTTAGAGATTGGCTAGGTGGGAATGTTAGCTTGGTTTCAACAGCGTACGCTATTTTCACCATGAATCTAACGAATCAGCATTTCCCTGGATTCAATGCAACAAAAACCGCTAATTTCATCTTAAGTAGATTCAGTGATGGGGGGTTCATTGATATCAACAGAGAAAATCCAGATCCGTACACAACAGCAATGGCTATCATCGCGCTCAAATATATTGAGAATCATGTCAATAAATCATTATTAATTAGAGAGATAGATTATGACGCTAGTGCTAAATATCTGATTGATCATTTTGATAAGCAAGTAGGATTTTACGATGAATCCATAAATATACCAGCGCCAGTACAAAATTACTGGGTTCTAAAAGCCCTTATAGCCATAGATAAGGAATCAATACTCAATCTTAAATCAGACTTAGAAAACGTGTTTCTTAGTTACCTCTACAGAGGAAGTAATAAGTATCTACTAGGAGGTTTTGGTGATAAAAATAATGCTCCAACAGTATTTCAAACTGGTCTAAGCTTGGAGGCACTGAGCATAATTGGTTACAGCAACAAAACCCTTTATAATGAATCTATCTGGTTTATTAATAATAGTCAAGCAGATACAGGTGAAGTGCATTATAATCCTAGAAGTTTAGAGGGAGATATCTTCCAAGCTGCTGGTTCTATACTAGGCTTCTACGCAGCAAATAAGCTAGCTAATATAATTAAGATTGAGCATTATGTTATTCCGTCAGAACAAATTCCAATAGATTATGATAATTTGCAAGTAAAGATAAAGTTGGAAATAAATAACAATGATCTAGATTACTTAAACATCACTTATCAAGTTCAAGAGATGGATATAAACGGTAGTATGTATTTTGATGGCTTATCCTACTATGTAATGAACCTATTACCTAGAATGCTTGGTTTCGGTAATTTTACAGTTGAGTTCGAGATGTATCCTCGAGGTATAGTATTCACTGTGCCTTTAATCAGCTATGAGTTGAGTTTTAGAGTTGGCTACAAGCTTGTTACTGAGATTAACGCAACTCAGTTAAAGCCCGCAGAAACACTTTCTCTGAAAGTTAATGTTACTTTTGAGAAGAACGATACAATTGTTTCTAATGGGCAACTAATCATAAATATAACGAATAGCGAGGGGACTTTAATAACCAACAAGATCTTTAGCTTGAATGGATTAGAAATAAACTACGTATGGTCAATTCCAAGTAACTTTATTCTCGGAAGGTATAGTATCCTTATCTACGTGAATGACACGCATGGGTATAATCATACAATAAAAATAATTGATTTATCTATAGTTGATGAACTCAACATAACTTTCACTAAGAATTTATCCAGTATATACTATATCGGCGAGACAATCAATGCATCAGCAATTATCCATTACAATTATTCAGGTGCGCTAGTACCAGCTGTACCAGATGTGCATCTGGTAATGCGAAATGGGACATATTCATTATTAGATACAGAAATTAACTGGTTTAAAGATGGTGTAATTAATATAACCGTGGAGATACCTAGTGTAATTCCACGCATAAATAATTTGACAATATACATGGAATTTAATTGGCCGGGTGAATTTAAGCAGCTTTATTTAGTAAGAAATATAACGATTAGTATAGGTTCACTGATCATTGGAAAACTAGAAAACTTAAAGAAGACTTACTTTTATGGGGATAATATAACTCTGAGCATGGAGATCATAGCGGAGAAAACCAATGCTAGTGTTCAAAACGCTACCTTGATAGCGAACATAGTCAATGCCTCGGAATCAATTCTTCAAGTTCTTCATGCAAAGTACAACTATACTCTATCACGTTACGAAATAAACAGTATGGTGGATCCCAATATTCCTCAAGGCACATATTCCCTTGTTTTTAAGGCCTATATACCATTCAATAAGTCATACGTAAATCTAAAAACTGATAAAGAGTTAGAGATAACGATTAATGGAACACTTACAGGAAAAGTAATAGAAATGAAAGGTAGTTTTATTGAGGGAGAAGTAATCGAATTCGTATTTAATGTAAGTTGTAAAGAGAACGGTAAACTAGTAAGCGGTTTATTATTAATAAGCAACGCTACATCAAAGAACTTTAATGCATCTAGCATAGCTACAGATATTGGCCACGGAACGTATTTAGTTGGATTTAGCACCTTAAAAGCTGGCAAGTACCAGATAGCTATTTACAGATTGAGCGATAAAGAGCTAATTCTAAGCTTTGATGTATCAATAAAGAAAAAGGAAACTGAGGCCGCTGCATTCTTCGAATTATATGGACCAGCCATATCTATTGGAATCATTATACTTTTGATAACAGCTTATATCTTTACCTATTGGTGGTTTGGATCAAAGATATCTAAAAGGTATCTCATCAGAAAATTAAGAAGAAAATAATTTTTTGAAGAATATAAACAAGTATCGCTTTTTTTCTTCATTTTATGTTTCTTACAAAGCGCTCAATTCTATCTAAAGCTTCACTTAGAATCGGTATAGGCGGAAGATAAACAAGTCTAAAGTGATCTTGACCATAATGACCGAAACCAGAACCATGAACTAAAAGTACCTTTTCTTGCCGCAATAAATCTAGTACAAATCCCTTATCATTTCCCTTATACTTGCTGATTCCTATCCTAGGGAAAATATAGAATGCTCCGTCGGGTAGAGTCGAGGATATTCCATCAATCTCATTGAGACGTCTATATACGAAGTCTCGTCTCTCTCTAAGCTTATTTACTAGTGCCCTGATATGATCTTGTGGTCCTAAAAGAGCAGCTATGGCCGCTCTCTGCGCTGGCGTAAATCCAGAGATTCTAACCATCAGAAACTTTAACATTGCACTCCATAAATCTGATAACCTATCATCTGGATCCCATTTATACATGTAGCCAATTCTCCAACCAGTAGCTAAATAAACTTTGCTCAAGCCGTATAGAACTATAACTGGAACATCGTGCGCTAGAGCTGCAGCATTTGGGGCTTTCGTTCCACTGAAAACGATTCTATCATATATTTCATCGGAAATAACGAATAAATCATTCTCTCCAGCTATATCTATTATCTCTCTAACTAGTTTTTGTGGATAAACTGCCCCAGTCGGATTATTCGGATTAATAATTATTATCGCTTTAGTTTTATTGGTTATTTTTCTTCGTATATCATCGATATCGGGAACCCATCCATCCTCCTCAATAGTCCTATACTCAACTGGATTAACATCATAGAATTCTGCAGCGGATATATATGGAGGATAAACTGGACTTGGAACAAGAACTTCATCACCGGGACAAAAAGCAGCGGCTAGTATCGCTAGTATAGCTTCAGCCGTTCCACTAGTAATAAGGACATCGTCAGGTTTTATTGAGACATCATTATCTCTCTTCTCGCGCTTGACTACAGCTTCCCTTAATTCATCGAGTCCGCTGCTCGGTGAATAAAAATTATATCCTTTCTGAACGGCTTCGCACATGGCATCTTTTACATGTTGAGGTACATCAAAGTCGAACTTGGTAGGATCGCCAATATTGAGGTAAAGAATTTTCGCGTTTGTTTCGCGTTCTAGTTTTCTTGCTTCCTGAGCCACTTCTCTAATCGCGTAAGTTATCCTATTCGTTCTATCAGCTGGCTTGAACTTTCTTTTCTTCATTTTATGCACCTACTTATCCGAAGTTTCATTCATTTTAACATAAATTTATTTTTGTTGTTTTCCATATTTAGTTAGCAGTTAGAATCTTTAACATATATTTATAGAGTGTTCATTATGAGTGAATCAATATTATCAGGAGGTCCATTAAGTAGAGAACTAACAGCTTTAAGAAAACATTATCATTACTCCGAAAGTATAATTGCGAGACTATCCTTTTTCTATGGCGTATTCAGAACTATAAAAATGATAGAAGCGCTAAGAAAACCGGTTAGAAAGCTAGCTATACGCGTAAATACGCTGCGAGTTTCACCAGACAGATTAATAGATGAATTAAACAAAGCGGGTATTCAAGCATTCCCATCAAAAGTTTATAGAGACGTAATTTTCGTTAAGATTGAAGGCCCATTCGAAGTAAAAAGAGTGAGCAAGAAAATTGTTGTAAAAGATAAATCAGCGGAAGGAGTAATGCTTGGCGCTAACTTATATGCACCTGGGCTACTAGAGATGGATCCAGATGTTAAGATAGGTGATGAAGTAAACATAGTTACGCGGTTCGGGGAAATAATTGCCTACGCGATATCGAAAGTATCTGCTGCTGAGAAAGTGATTAAAGGGATCGTAGCAGAAGTAAAAGAGAGTATTTACCGAATGCCGAATCTAAAGACGTTGAGATCCTTTGTGATTGGTAATGCTTATCCCGCAAGCTTAGTAGCTACAGAAGCATTAAAGTGGTTTTCTCCGAAACCGGATGAGAGAATCCTATGTATTTCACCGAGTGTAGAGGATCTAGCTTACATACTACAATTAGTAAAAGGTGAGGCTGAAATCACAGTTATTAGCAAGACAGATCTAGAAGAAATCAGAATAAAAGAAGCTATAAGGAAAATGAGGCTAGAAGATTTCAAGAAAAAAATTCGATGGCATACTGTGGATTATAAGTATATTCGGTTTGATCCAGAAGCATTTGATGCAATATTTGTTTCTCCGAGAAACTCAAAGATAGGTTTGAGACCAAGGATAACTGGGTTCATAAAGGAGGAGGATATAATTATTCTTTCAAGAGAGACAAGAAGGCTGCTTGATAAGCTTGTACCAGCTCTCAGAAGCGGAGGTAGATTATTATACGCAGTACCGAGTCTAGATCCGGCTGAGGGAGAATTTATAGTAAAGTATCTGATGAATAATTGGGAATTGAAACCAAAAACTGGGGAGTATCGATGGGGTAGTCCAGGAATTAAAGATATTCCTGGAGGAGACAAAACTCTGAGAACGTATCCAGATATACATGACGATATAGGTTTCTTCGCAGTGTTAATGAGCAAGTGATGCTTAGCATAAGAATTTTAAACCTTTTCTCTCAATATTTCCAAACAGCAATAGTAAAAAATTAGATGAAATGGTGATTTGGTGGAATTCTCAGAATTAGAGATCAATAAAGCAAGAAGATTATTTCTTTTTCTCGCACAGAAAATGGCTGGTGACAGGGGTTTACAAATTGCTTCAGCAATAATAAGTAATGGATTCCTAACAGATGAGCAGATCTCGGAGATAACGGGTCTATCAATCACAAGTGTTAGAAATATCTTATCAATCCTAAGAAATGCTGGTATATTACACGTCATTCGGCAGAGAGATCATAGTGGTTGGACATTATATTACTGGGGTACAGATCCACTAATAATATATAGAGTATTCAAAGATAGAATAAAGCAAGCTATAAAGCACCTTAAGATATACCTCGAATACTCCATTAATGAGTCATTCTATTATTGCACGGAATGCGGAGTACGCGTTTCAAAAGATGTTGCAGAGCTAAATAATTATACGTGTCCAGTATGTGGAGGAACACTAGTTCAGGAGGAGCCCGCCACCGAGTTAATAAAATTTCTAGAAATGCTTGTTGAAAAATATAAAAAGGTCTCCCTGTTGCATTAAATTTTTAATGGGTATAAAATTTAATTGATGAAATAAAAATCCAAAAATTAACTCGAGGCTCTAGATGATGTCATCTATAGATGAGGTTGAAAAATACCTTAAAGAAGCTCTAGAGAAAGCATCTGCTGGGATAATAATCGAGACTCCTGACTATATATATGCTCTCTATGAATTATCTGGCAACAGATGGAGACAAGTTAGTTACGTTTTTAGTGATGGAGAAGGATATGTGGAAGAGATAGATATTAGAAGAGCGCTCCTTCTCTTGATAGAGGAAGTGAGTAAGAGTCTAGTACAATATAATAAGGGGGAGTGGCGCATAATTTTATCAGAAATAGAGTTAGAGGAAGTTTTAGAGAAAGCTAGAAAATAAGCCATTAAGATTGTATTTTCCTTATTTTCTTAATTCCTTTCGCTATTATTTCGTTATGATCGAAAGCTAATTTAATTAAACCGCTTTGAATTGCATCCAATTTAACTCTCATAGCTTTCTGAGCATCGGATGAAGCAACAAGATGACCTCTGCGGGGAATGCATAGAAACGCTATGGAAACAACGTGCCCCCTAGGATCTCGTTTAGGGTCTGAAAAAACTCCTATTAGATCAACTATTTCTACATCAAGTGATGTCTCTTCTTTAACTTCACGGATACATGCTTGCTCAACAGTCTCTCCCCATTCTACGAATCCTCCTGGCAACGCCCAATAACCCTTATATGGTTCATTTTTTCGTTGAATTAGTACAATCTCCTCTGTTTCTGGGAAGAATACTACTGCATCTACAGCTAATAATGGATGTTTTTTCTTACTGAACATGCGAAACAACACCTTTTAAAATGATTTATCAATAACTTAAACCTAATTAAGTTGTAGTTTGATAACTTAAAGATCAGTGATAAATGTAAGTATAATTATCTCTTGGTGATGATTACAATGCCTCGAATAAAACTAAAACTACGTAGAAAGCGCAGGAAAATAATTAAATTCAGGGGTAAAAGGTACTCAGGATACGGGCAAGTGAGTGGTGGGCATAGAGGTAGCGGTCAAAGAGGAGGTTTTGGTCGAGCAGGAATAAAGGATCATATGAAAATAAAGTATCTTAAGGAAGGTTTCGAGTATGGATCTAGGGGATTCACAAGGCATGCGCAGATAAGGCCTATTTTTCCAATCAATATTGGTAAATTAGTTTACCTAGCGCTTAATGGCAGAATAGAAAGCACTACCGAAGATGATAAGTTAGTTATAAATCTTTCATCGCTTCCATTCAAGAAGATTCTTGGCGGTGGCCAAGTGGAATTACCAGTAAAATTAATTGTTCCCTCAGACGTATTAATAACTAAAAAAGCAGAGGAAAAAATAAAGAGCGTTGGAGGAGAAGTTGTTAAAGCTACATAGGTGAAAATGCAATGCCTTCGATGTTTCTTAAAGCTGTTTCTCCAATTGCTAAGCTAATACCTAGTGTCAAGAAACCAGAGAAGGATCCTGGATTTAGAACGAAATTATTCTGGACACTTGTAGCGACAATGATTTATATAATAATGACTACGGTTCCTATATATGGCATAGAGAGAGGAGCGGGAATCGATGTTTTCTGGACATTAAGAGTTATTCTAGCTTCTCAAAGAGGAACACTAGCAGAGCTTGGTATTGGACCTATAGTGACTGGAGGTCTTATCTTAGAGATACTTGTAGGTAGCAAGTTAATTGATGTAGATTTGACGAATCCTGAAGATAGAGCAATGTTCAATAACGCAAACAAAGCTATGGCTGTTATCATGACGATTTTTGAGAGTCTTGTTTACATAACTGGAGGTGCTTATGGGACGCTTGATCTCTCCGCGGCTACTCTAGTTTTTGTTCAATTAGTGTTAGCGGGGATAATTATTATTTTGCTTGATGAGATGGTTCAGAAAGGATGGGGTTTTGGGTCTGGTATCTCTTTATTTATTGTAGCGGGAGTAGCTACGAGGATAGCGACTGCTCTTTTTTCACCTATAATTGACCGTGATGGCTTGGCTCATGGAATAATACCAGCGATAATTGAGGTAGCGACATCTAATAGAACTTGGAATGAGATAGTCTTGAGGTATGGGGCTCCAGACTTAATGGGTTTGTTAACAACGATAGGTATAGCTATAATTATTATTTACCTAGAGACAACTTCTATAGAAATTCCCGTAGAAAGTAGTCTTTACCGAGTTAGATTTAGATACCCGATTAAATTCATGTTCTCCTCGAATATTCCTGTTATTCTTGCTGGAGCTTTATTCGCTAACATAATGTTCTTCTCGCAATTAATGTGGAGTAGATATCAGGGTAATTTCTTCGTAAGTCTACTTGGAAGCTGGGTGGTTGAAGGAGATCGTCCAGTTCCAGTTGGAGGCTTAGCTTACTTTACTGTGCCGCCGCAAGGATTATTATGGGCCACTGCCCATCCATATCAAGCTCTAGGCTACTTAGTTCTGATGACGATATCGTGTTACTTCTTCTCTCTAACTTGGGTAGAAATCGCTGGCATAGGGGCTGAGAGTATAGCTGAGCAATTACTAGCTTCAGATCTAAGTATTCCTGGAATAAGAAGAACTAAGGGCCATATAACTAAGTACTTAGAGCCTTATGTACAAACAGCAGCAGCTCTATCAGGTTTATTCATTGGTATTGTCGCGGGCGTTGCAGATATACTTGGAGCATACGCTACTGGATCTGGAATTCTCCTAGCAGTATCGATTCTTAATAGTCTTTACGAGGAGATCGCTGCTAAGTATGCAACAGAAATGACTCCTGCTCTGAGGAAATTCTTCCTTGGAAAAACAGCTGTTTAAGCGTTTTAATAAACTATTCAATAAGAAGACGGTCGGAGTTTTTTTAATCGCATATAATTATACGACTAGTTATGCTTTTAGGGGGCCTAAGGCCCAATATTCAACAAGACTCAACACGAGATGCCCAACATGGCCTTAGGCCCCAATAAGT
>JALWRR010000108.1 GCA_026993975.1 Promethearchaeati archaeon
CTCCTAATCACTCTAACAATATTATTCCTAATTGCCTATAGAGATATCGGCTATTTAGCGGAAGTCTATCTATCATATATCCTGCTTTTTATTTTCGCTTATTTCTCAGTTATTTTTGGGGGAATCAACCTAAACTACCTCGCGCTAAGATTACTCTATATATACTCAACAGCATTCACCTTCATTTTCCTAGTAACAACAACGAAGGTTAAGGATTTAGAGAGGTTCCTTATAAGAATAAGGTTTCCAGGAAAACTAATAACAGCATTAACTTTAACATGGAACTTTATTCCGTCAACATATTATGAATTAAAACTAATTCAAATGTCTCAAAAAGCTAGAGGGGTTGAATTTGAAAAGGGGTTAATAGCTAGGCTAAAAAACAGTTTCATCATATTGATTCCCTTCCTGTTTCTTCTGCTTCTTAGAATGCAATTAATAGAATTCTCGTTAAAAGCAAGGGGAATCAAATAGTTAAATATTTACACTAAATATACCATATAGACCACGTGTTAAAAGGAGGTATCTAAAGTGCATGAGTGGGCTTTAGCTGAGGCTGTTATTAAGACAGCTCTAAATGTTATGAATAAAGAGGGAGGCAAAAAAATCGTTGAGCTAAACCTAGTTATAGGGGAGCTCCAAACTATTGATATGGATGCATTTACATTCGCTATAAATGAGTTAATCAAAGGTACAGCGATGGATGGTGCAAAAATAAACTACGAGTTCGAGAAACCAGTATTTAAATGCTTGAATTGTGGTTATGAATGGTCAATAGAATCACTAGACAAGCTCCTTAATGAGGATGAGATAGAAGCAATACACTTCATCCCAGAATTATCGCATGTTTTCGTTAAGTGCCCTAAATGCGGGAGTCCGGATTTTGAAGTAATTAAGGGTAGGGGAGTATACATAAAATCAATTAAGATACAGGAGTGATGAGAGATGGATCCTAGACTCGCGATAATAAGTGAGAGATTATCAAGAGTAAAAAGAGTTATTGCAGTTGCAAGTGGCAAAGGAGGAGTTGGGAAATCAGTTATCTCAACGGGTTTAGCCTTAATCCTAGCTCTTAAAAAGAAGTATAAATGTGGTCTACTTGATCTAGATTTTCACGGTCCATCATGCCACATCATACTTGGAGTGGATAAGCTAGATATTGTGGAAGAAAAGGGGATTATTCCTCCAGTAATAAATGGGATAAGATTCATGTCAATTATACAGTTCGCTGAGGACAAACCAGTTGCGCTTAGGGGACGTGACATATCAAATGCAATAATAGAGCTACTTGCTATAACTCGATGGGGTGACCTTGATTACTTGATAATTGATATGCCTCCAGGTATGGGTGATGAGGCCCTAGATACTATTAGATTAATGAGAAATAAGGAGTTCTTAGTGATAACGACGCCGTCTAAATTATCAATAGGTGTAGTTGAAAAATTAATATCATTTTTAAGGAGCGTAAATGCTGACATAATAGGCATAATAGAAAACATGGCTCTGAGTGAAACGAGCATTGTAAAGGAATTTTCTTCACGAATTGGAGTTAGGTACCTAGGTAAGATTAATTATGATCCAGGATTAGAGCGGTGCTTGGGTTCAGTGGATTGTTTGATGAGTACCAAATTTATAGAAAATTTACAAGAAATATTAGAAAATATATGAAAGGTTTATACTAATGAATAAAATATTTATTTAGAAAACGAATCGGGCTGAGATGCGATTCGAGAAAGTGTTAGAGGGGATCCTTAATGCCAACGAAGCCATTCTATGTATCTAGAAAAGTTATATTATTAACAATTCTAGTAGGCATTGTTGCTGGATTAGGATCCGTGTTCTTTTACACATTACTTCACTTGTTCACAAACTTACTACTAGGTCTATCTGGATACGATATACCTACCCCAGCTGGAGAAAAACCATTAATTGAGTTTCATCTAAACATGCCTTATAACCCTTATCTTCTAATAGTGATTCCAGCTCTAGGAGGCTTGCTTAGTGGATTAATTGTCTATACATTAGCTCCAGAAACAGAGGGGGATGGAACAGATGCAGTAATCGGTGTTTTTCATAGGAAGAGAGGAATCATAAGAGGAAGAGTACCAATCATTAAAACAATAGCATCTGCAATAACAATTGGTTCAGGGGGATCAGCTGGAAGGGAGGGACCAATATCACAAATAGGCGCTGGATTCGCTTCCTATATTTCAATGAAACTGCATCTAACTGATAGAGAAAGGGAAGTTCTGGTCTTATGTGGTATGGCCGCAGGCATAAGCAGTATTTTCAAATCACCATTTGGTGGATCACTATTCGGCATTGAGGTACTGTATCACAGGGATTATGAGACTGAAGCTTTTGTACCAGTAATTATATCGAGTTTTATTGCCTACGCAGTTTTCGCACTATTCACGGGTTGGAACGCGATATTTGAGACACCACACTATATCTTTTCTCCATTTGAATTACCATTCTTTGCTCTTCTAGGAATAATAGCTGGTTTAATATCGAGAGCGTACGTCAAGATATATTATGGGATTAGAGATAATTTCTTTAGAAAGCTTAAGGTGTATCCACACCTAAAACCAATGATTGGGGGTTTAATGATAGGTGTTATAGGATTCTTTATTCCTGAGAGCTTAGCAGCTGGATACGGATGGATACAGGTAGCACTATATAATAAGTTGCCTCTAGAATTAATGTTGATTCTCATAATAGCGAAAATCATAACGACATCAATAACTATTACTTCTGGGGGTAGTGGAGGAGTATTTGCACCATCACTAATGATAGGAGCAATGATCGGAGGAGTATGCGGTATATTATTCAAAGCGATATTCCCTAACTGGATAGTTGATCCAGCAGTATTTGTTTTAATAGGGATGATAAGTTTCTTTGGAGGTTCAGCTAAAGTCCCTTTAGCAGCAATAATAATGGTTGCTGAGATGACTGGAAACTATAATCTATTAATGCCGGCTTTTCTCGCAGCTTCAATGTCTTATCTAGTTGCAGGAGAAGAATCGATCTATGAACAGCAAACAATGACTAAATTACAGTCACCAGCTCATATACCTGAACACATATATACGTTACTAGAAGCAATAAAAGTAATGGAGGTAGCGAGCCCTGATATTACTGTGGCTGAGGAGGATATGACTCTGATAGAGCTTGAGAAACTCATTTCACAGAAAAAACACTTAAGCTTGCCAGTAATTGGAAGGAACGGTAAATACATAGGTATAGTCTCATTATTCGATTTGCTTTCTGTTGACCCAAGCGAATGGAGTAAGAAAAAAGTGAGAGATATAATTAGCTGTAAATTCGCATACGTGTATCCTGATGACTCGATACTTAAAGCGCTCTCTCTAATGCTTCAATACAACATACTGAGACTACCAATACTAGATAGGAAGAAAAACAAAGTCATAGGTGAAATCGCATACGATGATATCGCCAAGATACTCTATTATAAAACACGAGAAACCATATAGTGGCTCCTAGAAAATCATTTTAACACTTTTTTCAACTAATTCATCAATATAAGTATTTTTAATAGAGATTTCTTTTTCTTCGTTCTCAATGGTCTCTATCTTAGCTCTAGTTGTTGGTTTGACGCTTCTAGCTACCTCGCAAGGCTCTATAGAGGATGATGTTATCGAGTATAGCTCTTTATCTAGCTTTCTTAAGTAATTAAGTATCTCTGTTTTATCCCAAGTTAATAACGGTCTAATCACGGGAGTTTGAGAAGCCCTAGTTATCACATCTAAGTTCCATAATGTCTGGCTGGCATGCTCACCGATTATCTCACCAGTTACCAAAACTTTACAATTCTCCTTAACGCAAATTCTTTCAGCCACTCTCAACATGTAGCGTTTAAGTAAAACAAAGAAATCTTTGGGATCAGCATAACTCAATATCTCTTGTACAACATCCGTGAAAGGAACAATATATAGCTTAGGAATCCTACCCCACTTACCAGCGATAAATCTCACAGTGCTAATAACCCTGGACATAGCCTTCTCCCTAAGTTCTCTCTGACCGAAATCAAAATAAACCCCGATAATCTCAAGACCTTCTCTGCAAGCAAGTAGCGTGGCTAGCGTGGAATCTGGGCCACCACTAATCAATGCTACCCCACGTTCACCGCCTTCGAAAAAAGAACCGCCAATACAGTAGTTTTTTTCGCTAAAAATGATTAATTCATTATTATCAGCAATCAAATTCAATTCTAAATCATAAAGCTCACAGTTAAGCCGTAAACCAAATTTATCCCGAAAATAATTAATCACAGAACTTAGCAACTCTTTATGCACATTAACGGTATCTATTATGCAAAAAGTCCTGATCTCTCTTCTGCTCTCAGAGAAAGCATCTTTAACAACAGCAAAATACTCACCTAAACCCCTAGAAAAATCAGATAAATCAATTATGTAACCCGTAGAAAAGAAATCCAAACCATAAATATACTTTGCCCGATTAATAATTGATTCATCCCAATAATCAAGCAGAAAATAATCAGAACCAACATAACGAAATAAATCCCTAGACAAATCCAATACACTAGACAACCTATTAATAATCCTACCTACATTTTCTAGAGAAGAAACACCAATAGAAGACTTAAGCACAAGAACTCTACGCAAACACATCAAACCCCACAAAGCACTAACCATGTACTAAACATAAGTAAATCTCGAAACAAGAATTTAAAACTTTGTACTCTTAGACGCGCCAAAAACTTCAAGCAAAAATCATTAAAAAATAACAATAAAATGCAATAAAACTAGTAAAACTTAAATTAAACGAATCAAAATTAAA
>JALWRR010000109.1 GCA_026993975.1 Promethearchaeati archaeon
AATAATGAATTCTTCTCTTGGCTTCTCGGATAATTTTTCAGCTAGTTTATTAACTCTCCTCTCTATTTCATCTATTCTCTTTCTAAGCTCTTTGAGCTCTTTCATTAATTCTTTTATCTCGTCATTAGCCATAAAGAGGCTCCTCTAAATTGTATAAGAAAAATTATTAAATAAATTGTAAAAAATACTTAAAAAAATAACTATATAGCAAGATGTACTATGAAGAATAGAATAAAATATGATTAAAAGAGTTGATGACTTAATGATCAATAAATTAAAGAATCTTATGATACGTGGAGAGAACCCTTTATTTAGCTTGGGGAATGCTTATCGCTTAGTGATAGTGCTGGACTTAATTATGATTCCTATCATAATAGTTTTTTACTCGATTCTGGCTTCAGTCTTAGCAAAGTACGCGGATACTGGGAATGCTTATTATCTCGCTGAGAGCTTTAGATATAGGGGGATTCTAAGTTTAATAGGTTATTTTTTCATGCTGATAATACTCCTAATGCTTTACTGGACGTATAGTGATGCTGGAAATTACTTAGATAATTCTGATATGATCTGGATAGGGAGATTGAACTTATTGGAAGCAATATTCATTAGCATTGGTGAACCATTCGTTTTTCTGGGATTACTTAGAGTGGCTGTTGATATTGTTAATCACAAATTTATAGGGGATAGTTGGGGATTCGGAATGGTTCTTTTTGGTTCGGGCTTCGTGATTATTAGCGGTATTATAGGTATCATTGCTTTCATATTTCTGATCAAGCTTTTAGTAAATATCTCTTCTGAGTGGGGTATTGATCAAGCATCCATAGCCATAGTGCTCTTAGTTATATTGATTATTTATTCATTCACAGTTGGTAGTATTGATGTAGTTGATGCTATCTCAGCTGTAATAAGGGGGATATCAGAAGTCATCAAAACGATGATAAATATCTTAATTGAATTAGCCCTCTACAAGACCTTTAACTCGATGGGAAAAATCATCATGAACTATGAGTCAAACCCAGAATTCGTGAGCTCAGCTATTAGCGAATTAATGGAAAGCGGTGAGAAAGTTGATTTAAAGAAACTCGCATCAAGACATAAAATTCCGTACGCGCTTCTAAAAGCAAAGATCATAGATCTACTCAATAAAGGTGAATTAAAAGGAAGCATAGTAGATAACTTCTTTTACCCATCAAAAAGGAAAGAATAAATGTTTTCGCGCAACATCCAGCTCTACATTATAAGCAAGTAGCAATCCATTAATTGCTTTATCAATCCTTTATCATCACTTATAGCGATTATAAACACTAATGAAAATGACGATACCATGACCCCAATTAAAATAAATGAGGATAAGGAATTTTTTAACAGATCTATTCTATATAGATGGCTGGTTTTTCCTGATAGAGCTGATTTCTTCTTGTTTAATGGACTGTAATTCATTTATGTGAATCCTGCAGTTAAATAGCTTTTCTAGAAACATGGCTGACTCTCTAAGCAGCTCGCGTATGGTTGATTTAAGAAGTTTTAATATGCGACCAGATCTTCTTTTTCCTAATCGTTATAATAGTCGCTAATAGGATTATTGCAGGGATTATTATGAGCCAGTTATTTAGTTTTGGTAATGGATCTAGACCGTCTATAAAGAGGTCACCATCACTATCTGGATTTCTTGGGTCTGTTCCATGTTCAAATTCTTCGAGATTAGATAGGTAATCCTTATCAATATCGCTATCCCCATCTTTAATCAACGGATTTAATTCATGGATAACTTCCCAACCATCAGGCATACCGTCGTTATCAGTATCTTTCTCTCCTGGATTCGTCCCAATAATTGATTCAGTATAATTTGATAAGCCATCATGATCACTATCAATAAACTCGATATTCTTTGTATTCATGGAGTCCCCTCCAAAACAATTCCAGAAAGCTCTAAAACCACTTCCAGGAAAATAAAACGCGTATACATACCCATCACTAGAAGCAATGATCGCCTCAATCCTCCCATCTCCATTAACATCGCCCAGCAGAGGCGTTGTAACAACAATATCTCCTGTATATAGATACCATATAACTGATCCATCTCTACCATCCAGAACACAGACTCTCTCGTAAGAAGCTCCAATGAATACATCTAGTATGGAATCATTATTAACATCACCGAGAGACGGAGAATCTGGTGATAAAGCGTAATGAATAAAGCTTCTCCAGATTAATGAACCATCTCTACCATCCAGGACATATACGAAGCCGTTATTAGAAGCAATAACAACATCTAAAACACCATCATTATTAACATCACCCAAAGAGGGGGACGCTGATATTGATAAGTTAGTCTCGTACATCCATAGCAATGAACCATCCTCACCATTTAAAGCATAGATATTATTGTCCCACGAACCAACAACGATTTCTAGTCTTCCATCACCATCAATATCACCCAGAGCTGGAGAAGAGGAAATGAAACGACCAGTCTTGAATTTCCATATCAGTGAGCCATCCTCACCACTCAAAGCATAGACATAGCCATCATCAGAACCAATAACAACATCTAAAACACCATCATTGTTAACATCCCCTAGGGCTGGGGAAGACGCCACTATGCTTAGATTTGTGGTGAATCGCCATAAGATAGATCCATCCTCGCTATTCAATGCATAAACAATACCATCTATGGATGCAATAACAATCTCTAATCTCCCATCACCATCAATATCTCCCAGGGCTGGAGAAGAGGCTAGAATTGGTGATACCTTCTTCTTCCATATCAGTGAGCCATCCTCACCACTCAAAGCATAAACATAGCCATCATCAGAACCAATAACAACATCTAGAATGCCATCACTATTAATATCTCCTAGAGCTGGTGAATTAGCTATAACTCCCCCTGTTTTATAGTGCCATAGGATTGATCCATCTTCGCCGCTTAATACGTATGTCTCATTGTCGGTTGCCCCAAATACGATTTCTGGTTTATTATCAAGGTTAATATCAGCTAGTTTTGGTGACGAGGAGAAATGCGAACCAATTTTCGTTTTCCATAAGATAACTGGGTAATCTGTGCTATGCATTATAAACGCATTCTCATGCTGATTTGTCTCGCTAACATGAGGAAAAATCGAGAATACGTTAAGGAGTAAAAAAATAGTGAAAATAATAATGGTTAATCCTTTGCGCGATTCCATTTCTCATGCATCCATTCTAATTCATTGCACCCAGATGTTATAGCTCCATCATACCCGAATTATCAGTGGCTGTAGGATATGTATCAGCTATTGTTGGGTTAAGATTTTGATAATGGCTTTCTATATACTCCTCGGTTTCATAAAACGCTTGCTCAACCTTTAATTTACCAGTCTCTAAATTAACTATCAGGAAATAATATGTAAACACACCATGTCCAACGCTGTTTAGTTCATCCGTATCTGTGTTCTGATCGGAAGCCATCGCAACAACTCTTCCAGATTCTGATACTTCATCTGCAAGCACTCTCATGCCTCCGATTTTACACGCATCAAAGAAAAAGAATGCTTGTTTAGCAACTAGTTTGCTAAATGCATCATTGAAGTAGTCTTGTGTAATTGCTACACCATCCCAACTGATTATAGCAGAGAGTATCCTATATCGCCTCGGGTAAGTATATGGGGTTATAGATGTTCCATACGGGCTTGTTGAATATTCAAGTGGAGTTATTCCCTCATATATCGTTATACCATGTCCTGAATAAATAAAAGCTACTCTCGTATTATAGTTGGAGACGGATATTAGCCAGTTTATGGCATCTTTTATCGCTTGTGCTGTAGCTTGCTTATTTAAGAGCAGTTTAACTGCATAATGCTTAGACTCCAAGTAATTCTTCCACTCGATCGCGTCATCATCAGCATGTTCTAAGTTTCCTTGAGAAATCCCTATAACGACCGCGTATCTGAATTCATCATAAGGTTCACCAGGCGTTATTCTTTTTGGTTCTATTGATCCATCATAGAACCTATCTATTACTTTAGTTATGGAGCGTTGGCTAATGCCTCTTATGCCAGCTATGTTCCTTGTGGCTAATGTTTTCTCGTATATGTGTATGTTGGTGGTGAATATCATGCTTCCTATTAAAACAAGAAATATGATTACTAAGATGCGATTTCGCATTACGTTCGCCTTAACCGTGGAATATTTAAAAAATTAAAGAAAAAAGTACATAAGTATCTCAATATATTAGCTGCTATAATATTATTAATAAGTTTTATGAATTATTCCTAAATAAGTTTAGAAATTCCAAGAGTGCGAAAAGAATTAGACCTTATTTTGGGAAATCCTATTTTTATTCACGATCTGATTTCTTTTCTATGATTTTTTATGTCTTCTAGATCCAGTGCGATGAATCCTAGTTCTCTGACTTCCTCTTTATTCTCTATTTTTCTCGCTATTATTCCTAGCTTATCTATATTTTTTCCAACTAGCTTTGCTTTCTCTTTCAGTTCATAGAGAATACCGATGGTTTCCTTCTTGCTTAGGTTTGACCATTTGACTTCAAAAGCATAGTTTCTTTTTATTGTTGATGCAACAATGTCTATTTCTACTCTTTTTCTCCACCATCTCCCGATTTCCTTAACGCTTTCTTTTCTTTCTCTAAAGAAGCTTATTAATATCTCTCTAGCAATATCTTCGAATCCTTCCGCTATTATCCCGTTTAATCCATTCTTTATCCTAGAGAGCACTACACTTTCTTCGCCAAGCTCTATCATTGACCAGTTCCTATAAATGAATCTGAACCAGAACCTAAGCACAGGGATTGATATCCTATACATTGATATCTTGCTTCTCCTAGAAGAGAAAACTGGTTTCTCTCTGATGAGTATTTCGTATCTATGAACTAGTTCTGATAATGGTCCAGATAACTGTGTTTCAGGAATACTTAGGTATGATGCTATATCTGTAAGCTTCCTAAGCCCGATTGATATTGCTTCTAGTATCGCTAGATACGTTTTCCTCTCCTCTCCAACTAGGTAGAATCCTTCTCTAATGAAGGGTGCGTACTTAGATACGAATAACTCGTGAACAATATCTATTATGTTTCTGTTAGATAGATCAAGCTCCTTTATGGCCTCCCAATACCTAGGGAAACCCCCAAATATGGTGTATAACTCGATTATTTTCCTTAACTCACTCACACCAGCTTCATTAGCAAGCTCGATGGAATTGATAAAGCTAAAAGGTTTTAGATGGAGAAGGTTCTTGACCCGCCCATATAACGGCCTATTACGATTACTGAAGATATCCTTCATCATCCCGATTGATGATCCAACGAAAATAATCATTAAGGGTTTCTCTTCATTTCTATCAATCTCGCTCTGAAAATAACCAAAGATCTCTGGTGAGAGCTTAGCGAAGTTCTGGAATTCATCCAGAATAATCACGTGTTGTTGAAAATTATCAAACAAAACTCTTACGAAATCCCTCCAATCATTAAGCTTAACATAGTTAGGCAAACCGCTTGCCTTCAACTCATCTTCGAACTCTCTAAGCAGGCTTTTAGGTGATTTATCGGGGTTAATGAAGAAATATATGTAACTCTTTTCTCTACAAAACTCTCTCACAAGCCTTGTTTTACCAACTCTTCTTAGTCCGTATAAAGCAAGTACAATGAGTTTATTTCTTGATAATTCATGATAACGATTAAGCAACCTTAATTCTTCTTCTCTATCAACAAATTTCATTAAAGCCACCAATTATTGATAAGAAAAATTATTGTTTATATCAATAATTAATAATGAGAATTTATTAAAAATTATTCTGATTGCGATTTAGTGATGCGTCTTAAATACCATCTAGCTTCTTCTTTGACTAGATTCATTCCCTATGGGTGATAAAGAAGTATCCAGCTTTGTCCTCTATCTTAGAAATAATTTCAGCTCTTTCTTTCTAGCTCTTTGGGTGATGCTTTCATTCTCTGAGCAATTTTAATTAGTTCATTCTATATTTCAAGAAATTTAATAAATTTAATCACCTTATCGGCCACTTATGCTGTAAAGATAATGATTAAATATCAGCTATCTCATAAGTTGAATAGATATTGTAAAAAGCTTTTTCCTAGAGCTTGATGAGATTTGAGTTGTCTTCAGCTTGATTCTTGAAAGTACTTTTTCATAAATAAATAACTCTTCTTAGTTATGTAAAAGACTTCTCCTTGCGATGACAGCTTATATGAAACATTGCCGTAGTAAAGTAACGTGGTTAAAGCATCTTTTATATCTCCCTCCTCCATGTTCAATCGTTGAATTAACATATTTATTGTGGCTGGCTTCACTAAAAGAATCTTTACCACTTTGGAAACTACTGTTTTTACTATTGGATTAGCGTTTAAATACTCTAGAAAAATGCGCATCTCACGGCCTGAAAGTAATTGTTTTAGGACATGCAGAAAGACAAATAATATAGCTAATACAATTATAACAGGTGAAATAAGAGACTCTTGTATTGATAGGAGAATAAGAAACAAGAATGATACAAACATTACAATACCAGATACGCCTCTCGTGGACTCCAAATACCCATAAAACATCATAAGACCTAATAATATTAAAATAAGAGTTGTCTCCAAAACGATTTCATAACCTATTTCTTCTATAGAAGATAGGAAGATAAGAAAAGTTGTAACTAAAGGTTCTGTCATTAGGAGAAGTAGGGCTCTCAACAAGTCTTGGTTAGAGTAAGCTTTGATTTTTCGGATTGAAATAGTAAAGGTAACAAAAATTAATATCGTTAAGCTCATTATTACGAAAAGCGCCCAATTTGGGAGAGATGGCTTAGAAACACCAAAATAAAAACCTGTAACGGTAACTAGAATACCAGAAGCGTAAATGGTTGAAATTGAGATAAATCCACCATGTATTTTTGCGTTGCCTTTGTCTTTGTACTTTAAAAATAAGTTGAGATAATAAATCACAAATGCTAAATATCCAAAAATAGCGAATAGTATTGCTAGTGTAATTAAAACAATAAAAGCCGTGTTAATAATTGGAAGCACTGCGTAATTTTTGAGTAGTAAACGAGTCAAGTTAGCGGCACCATTTGTGTACACCAAAAGTTGCGGAGAAAAAAAGAATACGAAGGTAATGAAAAAACTAACAAATAGATAAAGATAGCCCACTTGTAGCTCAGTATAGGACTTAAAAACCTTAGCATAGAAACTATCATCAAGTATAAAATCAAGTTCAACTTGATTCTGCTTCCCTTTTACAATAGAATAAAGTCTCGTTGCAATATCTCTAAAGTAGGGTAGGCCCAAGTAAATGAACTTCAGCCCAGGAAAATAATTTGAAGACAAATCAATCGCTCTAAAAATACCCACTATAAAAAGGATTATATAAGATAGAGGCCTTGTGCTCATAGCGAACTGGAGAAGAACTTGATACGAATACCCTTTACTCCTCTGAAACTTAAATATATTTACAAGGCGGTCTTTCGATACAAAATTTTCTGGCGCTACAGTAATCTCGGCAAGGTATTCTTCAGCATCTATGCCTCTTTTACCTTTAGATTTCCAAATAAAAAGATAATACACAATTGTAGGTATGATTATGGCATTAATAACAACGGCTGCGAAAGCAAAAGCAAGTAGAATATATGGGAAGAATAGACTAGAAAAATTTTCCATGAGAATAGTAACGCCAATCCATAAGATAGTAGCCTCTAAGAAAAGTGAGAGATAAAGAACCTTATCTTCTTTCCTGTAAATGTATTTTACTGGATCCAAAACAAGAAGACCTAGAATAAGAACAATGTATTGATATGGTAAGTCAAAAATGCCAAAGGACAAAATATCAAAGTCGTTAAGCATGCCAAATACCACAAAGGTGAAGAAAACCTTGTTTATGTGCTCTCTAACTCTTTGAGGAAATTTCATCTCTTTGCTTGCCTCTAAGCACTCGATATAGTTATAGGTTCGTTAATGAATTTATTAAACTTGCTCTTCCCATAAAACATAGATATTGTTAACAATTTCTCCGCCAGCATAAAGCTATATTCTTGATACTATTTTGCCTTTTGAGTCCCCTAAAATAACTCTCTTGAGTAATCTACACATAGATTTCTTTATTGTCATGCTTATATTGCTTTTCGTTGTTCCATATTTTCTAGCTATTTCTGTTATGGTTTTATTTCTCCAGATGAAATCATAGCAGTATTTTCTCTGAATATGAGACATCTTCAGTAATAGGGAATATGCCAGCGTTAACTTCTTTACATCTTCCCGTTCTAAATCATTTGCTGTTTTATCGAGGGAATATACAATAGGTATATCTCGAGATTTAGCTTTCTCTAATGCGTCTCTAGCTTTCCAGAAAGCTGGCCCATCGCACTCATCTGCATGCTTTCTAATAATGTTTAATTCCCCAGCTCCTATACTTACCCTGAATTTTATGTTTAACAAGAGTAATGCGTGTAGCAAGCTTATGATTGGAATCCAAGATCTAGCCGCTACCTCGATGCTATCGCCTCCCGTTATAGTACTTTTTGCAATTAATTTATTTCTCCACGCTTTATTAAACTCTTTGAGCAAGGAATCAAGATCATTAATAAGCTTTTTCCTACTCTCATTCTCAAGCTTTCTGGAAGCAATTACATCAATAATCGCGACAATTGGCACTATTATTCACCGTAAAATCAAAGCAAATAATAACCAAGACATAAAGGCTCCAAGCAATATACTCATGAATGTTCCCAAGATATACCATTCCGCACAAGCTCTAACATCAACCCCCTCTCTACCGCTACCGAACCTAAATAAACCTTTACCAGCTATTATCCAAGGTAATAAGTTAAGTATTGCGAAATAATTCTTATTTAACGAGAAATAAACAAGGAGAAAGGCGAAAAAGATTAAGGCTCTCTCAACATAACCAATTAACCTACCTCCCTTCTTTAATCCCTGGCAGTTGTATTTACTTATCTCTAAACTAGATCCAATCGAATCAATTATGATAGATGGAATCTCAAGAACCAGAAGAAACCACGCAAAGATAGTTAGGAGCAACATACTGAAGATAAAAGCTAAATAAAAAGCTATTGCGGCTAGAAAAATTATTAGGAAGCTAAAACTATATTTACTCAATTAATAAACCTCAATGTTCAATAAATAACTTAACTAAATATAATGTTAAATAAAATATTTAACAATTACCATGATTAATTACAGAGATTAACTTGGGTTTCCTTCATTAGAAACCATCAAATAATCTTAGTTTAAATTGCTTTAGTTTTATAAAATGTTTCTTATTGCTTGTCCATAGTGGTAGATTATTTGCTATTGCTGTTGCACCTATCCACAAATCCCTCTCATCGATCAATGATCCCTTTATCCTCAAGTTATACCATATTTCGCTTACTATGATTATTAACTCATTGTTAGGCCATAGTACAAATATACTATTTTCTAGTTTCTCTTTCTCTTCTTTTAAGTTCTTTTTAAGATAACTCAATCCTCTAAGATACTCATAAAGCGTTACAAAACTTATGTAGAGATCAATGGACTCTGCGGCTTGGCTCAATTTTTTCTCTTTTATAAGTTTTATAAGAATATCTGTGTCTAAAATAACTCCTCTGGTTTCTTGAACTCCCATTTTACTTTTACCTGTTTAAAAATTTCTTCCAACTTATCTAACTCTTCCTTAGTAAAGGACTCCTCCAGTTCCTTTGCTGCCTTAACTCTTCTGAGTCTAATATACTCCCTCAGTAAATTTAATAGAAAATCATCCCAACTCTTCTCTCCCTTATACTTCTCTAACTCTTTTTTAACTTCACTCTTAACTGTAATAGTAGTGTACTTAATCATAATCACCACCAATTCATGTTAAATCAATTAATTAAATAATTGATTAATTTATATAAGAATATTCGATCCTTATGTATTATCTCTCTAATTACCGATTAAAATAGGTCTTTAATTCATTCTCAGACATTCTCGATGATGAAATTAACAAAGCATTATATATTTGTAGTTGCTAAAAAGTACTATAAATATTGGCTAGGTTATGGATATGATTGAGTCTAAGACCTATAATGTGTTGATAGTAATTTTGTTTGCTGCTCTTTTGATTAATACTCCAATGATACCAGTTCAGGAAGAAGTTTACTCCATGAAAGTCGATGTGAACGTGGGGAGAAGGGGATTGCTTATTTATGCTTTTCAAATGATTGATCTAGGAGTACTGAAGAAGGGTGATAAGATATCTATTGAGTGTTCATTTAATGCTTCAGCGAACTTAACTATTGTGGGTGGAGCAATTACGGAGTATATAGTTATCGTATTACCTTTCATTCTACCTCCGAATGCTAATGTGCTAATGAAACTAGATAACATAACGCAGTTTCACGGAGAAACTATAGTCAATGAGACACTACCATATTATCTTGTTGCATTCTCAAGCAACACCTCATACTTTATAACTGGTTGGGTGAGTATATCTGTTTACAGACAGAAAACCAAGAGTTTGATATCTATCTTTATCTAACCCTATATCACTTTTTTAACCTCTTTTTAGGCAATTAACTTTTTGAGAACAATATTTCTGGCTTGAAAGCATTCAAAAACTCTAGTGGGATTTAAATAAAAATAGATAGTTATTCTTTCGATTCTTGATTTAGCCTGATCTTATTTTCATTAGAGCGTCTACTGCCGCATTGATTATTGGTGATCCTGGGGGAGATGGTGTTAGTAATGGGTGCGTTCCAATCTGCATGTTTATTAGTTTTGATACCGTTACTCCTTCCTCTATAATTACTCCCATCATGTTTATCATCTCTGCAACTGATGCACCACCAGCGATTTCGCAACCCATCACGACCTCACCTCTCTTAGCGACAACGCATTTTACTTTCACCTTGCTTGCGCCTGGAAGCGCTCCTGGGTGTCTATCGATGCTCTCACTATGACCTACAACTACATCGAATCCCTCTTCTCTAGCTTTTCTCTCTATTAGACCTGCTGCCGCTAGCACTAATCCTCTAACGGTTGTTGAGAAGATACCTATTGTTCCCCTAATTTGGTTAAGTACTTTTAGTTCGAATAGATTTGCTCCAGCTATCCTTGCTTCCGCGGTTGCTATTGACGCTAGCATTAATTTTACTGGTTCTCCTGTGAAAAGTATTCTTTTTTCTGCGCAGTCACCTACAGCAAATATATTTTTATCACTTGTTCTCAAGTACTCATCTACCCTTATTCCTCCCGATTTACCTATCTCTATCCCCGCTCTCCTAGCTAGCTCGACATTAGGTATTGTTCCCGTCGCTAAGATAACCATGTCAGTCTTGATCTCCTCGCCATTCGATAAGACAACTTTTTCAGTCCTCTCCCTACCAATGATCTTACTCACCTTTGTATTCACATAGAATTTTATCCCTATTTCCTCTAGCTTTCTCTCCACTAGCTCGCAGAACTCGTCATCAAAATTCAGGTAAAGTAAATGAGGAAGCATCTCTATAACCGTGACATCTTTACCAGCTTTGTTTAAGTCATCAGCAATCTCTACTCCTACGAAGCCTCCTCCAATAATAACAACTCTATCAGCTTTCTCAACGGCCTTCAGCATTTTCTCTAAGTATTTTGGATTCTTCTTAATTGTGTAAACCCCCTCTAGATTTATTCCTGGGATTGGTGGTATAGCTGGTCTCGATCCAGTTGCGAGAACTAGTTTCTCATACTCGTACTCTTTTCCACTAGCAGTTTTTACTCTCCTCTTCTCTTTATCTATCTGAACTACATCTTCGATTAATAGATCGATATCACTCCTCAATAATTTCTCGTCCGATGTAACTATCTTATCAACACTCCTCAAAGTACCGAAAATGTATGGAATAGCGCAGGGTATTATTGATTTATCAACGTTCCTGATTAATAGTATCTTCTTATCGGGATAATAACGCCTAGCTGTGAGAGCAGTTACCGTGCCAGCTGGACCACCACCAATTATTATAGCATCATACTTCAATGCATTCACCATTGAAGATTCCTGAGGAAAGATTATGCTTAGAGAAATAATAAGTTTAGATATATGCAAAAAAATTCATTTAATCATAGTTGCACAGAGAACGAGCTTAATTCATCATTGATTCGTCGTTAAGTTCAATAAAATATGAAACAAGTCTCAAAGTTTAATAAAATATTTAACTAATGAAGTCAATCACTTAACTTTAATCAACATTAGTTCTTTACCGATATATAAAATCACCCAACCTGGCTTCGAAACAATCTTCTTATTAACTATTAGGTATACATGATGATAACTCTGGATATAATCATCTAGCTTATTTATATGGTACTCGGTCTTGATATCTAGGAACCATGTAACCCAGTAATGAAGACCAAACCTAGTGACTACTATTGTGTCTCCTCTCTCTATTAATGGAGCCATATTGTTTATATCTCTGAATTCAATTGGGTTAATTACGGGTATAGCTCTAGCTGACTGCATGTACGCTGGCGTGAATATAATCATGAAAATTACTATTAGGGCAATGATTTTCTTCAGATCCCTTAATTGATTGAACAGCTCTGGTAGAGTTAGTATTGCTGGGATAAATGTTACTAGTATGAATCTAAGGTACCATTGCTGAGAGTATAAAGGGAGCAGGAGAAAAATCGTTATGAGATCCAAGGCCAAAGCTATTCTCTTACTTAGATCAATTATACCAAATCGAGTGCAGAGAAGAATGCTGATTATAGCTATTAATGCTGATAGAGTCACAAAAGGCTCAAGCGTTGGCGGTATCGTTATTGAATACTCACTACTCTCAACACTTAGTAATTCCTGGATAAAGCTTATGAATTTATAGTATGTTCCGAAGAATACTGGAGCGAAAATCAGGATTATTGTAAAAAGAGATGCTAGGGAAACAAGCTCAATAACTATGAGTTTGGATAAACTGCTTTGTAGACTGAGTCCCTTATTTCTTATCGCTTCTATTAAAGCGAGCGACACGGTGTATGCTAGCGCCAGGCCGAAATCAAGTATATGAGTCATTGCTGTTAAAGATATGAAGACTAAGGCGGGAATCATGTCCCTCCAATCATTACTTAGAGTTGATTTATTCAGGTAATAGATATAGAATAGAAGGAAGAATACTCCTACAGCATTCTTGAATAGTGATGTAGCATTAGCTAGCAACATAAAGAATGGGTGGAGCTCGAATAATATTGCTCCTCCAACAGCTATAGCATCCCTCTTAGTTAACTGCTTGAAAATCAAGTATGTTGGAAAAATGCAGAGAGCTTTCATAAGAGCTAACCCAAACTTAACACCATTGATAACACAGAGGGGAGGAGGGAAGAGATTCAAGAGAAGAAATATCTTAGCGAACAGAGCGAAGATTAGGAAAGCTATTGGTGGTGCTGAGTAATAGAGGGTCCCAGATCGAAGCAAATCCCTTACTTGAACAGCATAGTAGCCTCCATCGAAACCTGGTAGAAGAGGTTGGATATAAAGGATGATCCAGTGATGAATCAGAAAGATCAGAAATAAGAAAAATAGAGCCATTTTCACTAGTAAATTATTAACATTTCTTGAAGCAAAAGTTGTTGCTGGCAATTCCCTATTACACCTTCACGACTTATTTAAACATTGAATTATCATTGATGCTGCATCCTTCTATTAATTATAGGAAAATTTTCGAAAGCATTAATTTATTGCTTCAGTTTCATAAGCTTTCTCGGGAATTCATGAGTCCTCGGGTTATGATTAATTAATAATTCTGTGTAAAATAATTTTATTAAGCATGGTTTGTTAATTGATTGGAGAGAAAATATGAATAAGAGTATAACAGCCTCAAATAAGGGTACGTGGAATTTTATTAGCGGTAAACTGCCTGGAATCACTATTTCTCGGAAGGGTAGATCCGTTCACATAAATTATGCTGGTGAAGAAGTATTCCTACCACCTTACCCAGAGATAGAATCAGTTAAGTTAACTAGGCGGGATGGCTTGATTATACCTGAGAATATTTCTGGTAATTGGGTTGCTCAATGGAAAGCTAATGGGAGTAATATCAGGATATTCGTTATTAATGATGTTCTTATAGCTGTTACTAGAGGTGGGTATCTAATTGATTGGAAGCCGTATCAATCACTCATAAAATCTGAGATAAAAGAACCATTGATTAGGGCTGTTCAGGGAGGGCGCTATGTATTGTTTGGGGAGCTAGTCGGTCCTAAAAGCTTGGTAAGGCTCTGTAATAATGAGTGGAGAGAGTATATTGGTGGTGACCTAGGTTATATCTTGTTTGATGTTTATGATAGATCCAGAGGAATTTCCATTGATTTAAGAACAGTTGAGGACTTAGCTAGGAAGAGCTCACTATTATTCCCGCCCACAGAATGGGAGATAGATGTAAAGAAACTGAATATGGAGCTAGAGAAGTTCTTAGAGATTTGTAATGGGGAGATGTGGGAGGGATTCGTGTTCAAGAATAAGGAGAGAGGAGATCCTAGAGAGATAAGGGATAAAACTTTTAAGTGGAGGTTGGATGAGACAAGAGAATTCGCTACAAAGATATATGAAAAGAGATCAAGAGACCCATACTCATGGAAAATATTCGAAGCCCTAAGAAAATTCATAATAGAGGGATACCTAGATCCACCAGTAACAGTTAGCGAGCAGAATGAGCGCATGCTGGAGATAAGAAACGAGATTCTTGAATTATTAAAGAGGGCTGAAGATAAATCAGCAAGAGAAAAATTAGATAAAGAGATAAGAAGAAAATTAAATAATCTCCTAGATGAGTTATTAGCAGGAGACGAAAAGAAGAGCAAGACTCTCCAGAAAGCAAAGAGCGAAGCAATAAAAACCTTCAGAAAAATATTCATATGGACACAATAACAAAACAAGAAAACACTTTTCACCCCGACTCCTACATTTTTCGACAATAACAATTAATAATCATGCCCAAGAAAGAATACGAGGGAAGCTAGGCGAGTCATTTTCATAATAATATTCCCTCAGCAACTCTTATATCGATCCCAGATCTCTCTAATTTCTCAACATTCTCTAACATGAATTCCCTCGAAACAATCTCCCATTCCTTAACCCAAGCAAAATAATTTTCGGTTCAAAATCTTCCAATAAATCAGCTAGCAACTTAGCTGCCTCTAAACTATGCGTAGAAACAACTAGATTAGTTTCATCACAAATACTTGTTAACCACTCAGCTAGAAGAGTTAATGCACGAGGATTCATGTGAGATTCAACATCATCAATCAATAACCATCGGGGACGAGAAATCTTATATAAAATCATTAATGTAACGAGAAGCTTAACACCATCTCCTAAATCACCTAGACGAACTCTTCTACCGTCTTCAAAATAAGCATAAAGAGACATCTTTCCTTCTCCAAATGGCTCCATAGTGAAATCCTTATATTTCTCCGGGAACACTTCCCTCAGATAATTAGCAACACTTGTAATTCCAGGTCCAGCTATCTCAGCCCAATTTTGAGAGAAAAATGTCCAAGCATGTTTTATTGCATCTGGATGAAAATATAGTGCATCACCATAATTCTTATCAATAATAGTATCTGGGAGATCTTGTTGGCCAACTTTAAGCTTTCCAACAAATTTTCTAATTAATGTTGAGTATTTCGCTAGGGCTATTCTTTTGAATATTATTGAGGAGCCATTATTAATCTTCCTTAACTCTATTTCTATATCGGCCTGATTCGATTTAAAAAGCAAAGAAAACCTCATTTTATCCGCTTCAAAATCTATTCTAGCTTCCTTAACTCGATAATTATTAAGCAAAAAAGCATAACCCTCCGATTCTAATGTTTTATGCAATTCCTGCAATAGCTCAACAGCTCTTAGCCTCTGGAAATGATTGTTTCTCAGTAAACTATATGGAACAAATCTAATTGGGTTAGGCATAAGAAATAAAGCCTCTAACACAGTTGATTTTCCAGAATTATTAGCACCTAAAAGAATATTAACTCTTCCTAGATCCAGATCACCTTTAGCAATACCCTTAAAGTTATCAAGAAATAATTTATACATGAACAACACTCTGAAAAACAGTTTTATTCCCGATTACCAAAATTATTACAGAATATAAAATTGACTATCAGGTAAAGCATCATAATTCATCTTTACTAAAAAATCAATTCACAATTTACTCCTGATTTAGCTAACTTCTTCTCTAGATAAAATAAAGAATAAAGTTTTTATTACATTAAGGTTTTAATTATCTATATACATAGATATATATACTATGAACATAGGTAATTTAAAATGCTGGAGGATTTAGAGGAACCTAAGGATATTAAGTCTTATTTCATTAAGATGCTGAGGGAAAATGAAGATCTTGCAAAAGCTACTATTAAGCAATCATCATGGCTCGCCAAATATATATGGGACAATAAGAGGGATGTCTTAAAAAGGAGGAAAATAACATGGCAGATGTTGATGAGCGCTGTTAGGAATTCTTATCCCCTGGCTCTCTCATGGATACTTGATAAATTCTCCTGGAAGGATCTCTTGGAATTCATCGAGAAACAATTAGATCAAATGGTAGTAATTATTGTGAGATGAGAAACTTGATTCAAGTAAGGAGAGGCTATGTCTTCATTGATGGAGGCTATCTGAGAAACGCTATACTGAGAGATTTAATGAATCGCCAAGACATATCAAATGACCCTATACGTTTATCTTCATTTATAAAACTATTTGGTGATAAATACTGGAACTCTTTTAGTGATATCATTCCTAGTAGAATTTTATACTATGATGCAATAATACCTTCTGATAAAGATCCAAACAAACACAGCGAAATGTTCAGATTCTTCAAAGAATTAAGATCTCAGCTCGATCATTTCGATGTGAAACTAGGCGACCTAATCCCAACGAAAGAAGGATATAGACAGAAAGGAGTAGATGTGCTAATTTCTGTCGATATGACAATTAAGGCTTTCCTTAATCATTATGATGTTGCAATTCTTGTCGCTGGTGATAGAGATCTTGTTCCCGCTATAAATGCTGTTCGTGAATATACTGGGAAGATGGTCTATTGTATTTATGCATATAGTCATATTACGGAAGAATTATTAAGAGTAGTGGACACTTATATTCCAGTAACCAAAGAAGATCTAGATGAAATCTCAACAAAAATAAAATAATGGTAGTAACTAAATTAATTTAGCTATAATTAAAGCTAAAAAATAAATTAATAAAACAATAACGAGATATAAAAAGAAATTTATTAAATCGTTTTACAATTTTACGAATAAGTGTGATTGAAAG
>JALWRR010000110.1 GCA_026993975.1 Promethearchaeati archaeon
CACTAATATAGAGTAATCAGGCTCTAGTAGGAATCCTAAGCTATACTTACCAACAATTATGTTTTCAAATCTTCTGGCAAGTAAATCCTTGAGGCTAAGCACTATGTTAGCTGTGAAAGATAAATTAATCGCGTAATTCGCGAAACTTGTATAAAAGATTTCTCTATCATGCGAATCAAAAATTACTATAGCTCTTATCATTTACATATCACCAATCATATATTAAAACCATATTTATTTAATTTTTCTGCACATTCATATTTCTTCGCAATTTCTTTAACATAATCTTCTAAACTTTCTGTGATTAAAGTTATTTCCCGTAGAGAATTAGCGATATCCTTAATAATAAGTTCATTGCTTTCTTTCTGCAGCACTTCCATGAGGATATCTATGATCTCTTTTACTCTATCTAGACTCTGCGTATTAAGAGCCAAAGTTGTGAGGATTCTTACATATAGTCTCTTAGGACCCTCAATATAATGATAATATGCCTCTAATCCCTCCTCTGACAGTATGGTCTCCTCTAATCTGGCTAATTCATCTCTCATCCTTCTTAATTCATTAAGGTACTGAATAAGTTGATCAGAGAATTTATACGCAACGATATTTAAGTAATCGAGCGAAACCATGTACGTTGATTCATCAAAAAGACCGCTAATTAGTGTCCTAATCAAATAATCGTTAGGAGTGTCCGATTTCTTTAGTATCTCGCCAGATATCCTAATTATAATATCTCTAGTTATCCAGTCAGGTATTTCCTGAAATATTTTCAGTATCTTGTCTGAATGGCTCTCCATTACATTAGGTCTAGTATTAGCTATTAGTTCTAGGATTTCGCCTGCGCTATTCCGCAAGTAATCCTTCTCAACTATGTTAGATACGACATCTAGCATTTTAGTGGCAATATCCGAAACAAGATCTGTTTCCTTAATAATATAGTACATTGATTTTAGTAAATCGATAATTTTTTTCCTCAGTTCAGTATTAGTCGTAAAATCAAGAAATTCTAGCAGATTCTTAACGAAAGATTCAATTAAGTTATCGCGTTGTAACGTTATTCTGAATAATGCTTCTAGAATTAATTCCTTTGTTTTCTCATCAATCTCCTTAAAACTAAATAAATTAACTAACTCATCGTAAAGATCATCAAGTTGTATCTGCTTATTCCAATTCGGTAATATTACAGCCTGAATAGCGCTTTGCAATAGAATTCCGCTTGATGACTTACTAGTAAGTATATCCATGATATCGCTTAATAATGCTTCCTGAAGATCCCTTAATTCTTCTCTGATTAATAGTTGAGCTAAAGCTATGATACCAACTGATTTCTCTTCATCGCTCTTGTGATCCTCCATGTATTCCCTTTTAACTAGATTGTAAATATTCCTTGCTGTATCTTCATACTCCTTAGGGATTCTAAGGGATGTTAGTAACTCTAGATATAATCTATCTTTGACAAACTGATCCTTCTCAATGATATCATTAACAAAAGATTTAACAGCTAGGAAACTTTTTTTACCAGCTTTAATTATTGTTTGCACAGCTTCAGTTTTTATCCTTTTATTATCTCTCTGCATTAAATCTTTTAATATGTCTTCGAAGTCATTGATTATATAAGGAATCTCCCACGCTACATCACTTAAAAGCTTAAGGAATGCTATATATACTTCGTCGGCATTATGTACTTCTATTATTTCCCGCAACAATGTAGTGATGTTGAAAAACAACCAAGGAGTCCGCCTGAGTGGGAACCGCAACGACTCAATCAGAATTAGGATAGTTTGAACATCAAAAGAATTTTCATGATACTTCTTTAGTAATTTAGTTATAAGGCCAATAATCTGATTAGGAAGCTTATCAGATTGCTCAGAAATGACCCCTAATTGCCTTATAAGAGCTCTAAAAAGCTTTTTCTCTTCAATATCTCCTGCGAGAGCACGTGACAGTATTGGATCAATAATCGAGATAATAGCCATTATATTAGATTCTATATCAGATAAGTTGTAGTTAGATATATTCTCTATTGCCTGCATTCTCTCTTCAATTGATTTATCTTTAGCCTGAATAATATTTAGATTCTTTCTTAATGGTACTTCCAAAACTAAGGCACCCCAGTAATACATAAGATCATTATAACTGGAAATACTATGACAGTACAAAAATAATGATAAAAAAATATTTTTAAATACGTACGTATTAGATTAAGTCCAGAATAAATTCGTTATGCTTTTCTTTTTCTGATGTGTTTCTTTCTGTGAGATCTTCTTCTCTTAGCTTTTTTAATGCTCCTGAACTTAGTCATGAATTCTTTCCATTTTGATAGCATTTCTTGAGCGTTGCTCATCGTCTTTTAACACCTCTTAGAGCATTAAATGTGCAGGAATTAATTTTTCTTCATCGTTTTTAGTATTAAAAAATAGTGTTTGATTAATGCTTGATTGTTTTTCTATTGGTTTCGTGGAAAAAATATTGTGGGTATTTCGTAAATAATATTGTTGATTAAAAAGCCTTCTTCTGGGGGGATAAATAAAAATTGGTAATGAGTTCGTTTAGGGATCGAAGTGCAGTTATTACAGAAACTGTTCCGTAAAGCAAAGAAACTTAATGCTAGGATAGGTGTTTTCGGAGAGGTAGGAGCTGGAAAAACCACATTAGTGAATTTTATAACCAGAAATAATCTCGGGATTGAGGTTGGTGAGGTAACTGGAATTCCCCATGAAACGAGGAAGATACGGGAGGTCGAGAACATTAATTTGAAAGTTGATGGAGTTGAACTAAATATCTCAATTGTTGATACTCCTGGCATCGCAACCTACATAGATTATAGGGAGTTCATGAAACATGGTTTATCTGAAGATGAGGCAATTAAGCGTGCTAAAGAAGCTACTAGGGGAGTTATAGAGGCTTTAAAAGAGTTTGAGAACGTGGATATAGCCATAATTGTTGTTGATAGTACAAAGATGCCCTTTAATCAAGTTAATGCTATGTTAATAGGAAACCTAGAGATGAGGAAGATACCTTTTGTGATAGCAGCAAATAAGATTGATAGGGAAGACGCTAAACCAGAAATGATAAAAGAGATTTTCCCTAACAAGCCAGTAGTTCCCATATCAGCGCTTACGGGAGAGAACATAGATAAATTGATTGAGGAGATCGCTAAGAAGATGGGGTGAATAGTATGGAGCGAGCAGCGTTAAGAGTTGAGTACATTACAAGGGATTATCTCAAAAGGTTGCATGGGAATAAGCTAATTCAGTTGCTAGTAAGTAGACTTCTTGATAATTCAATAATAATAATGGAAGGAGTGTTGAATCCATTAACGCAATCAGAGCTTTTAATGCGGATACTTAATTATATCAACATGCAGTTTTTTGGGATTGATATAAAGACGATTAAGAAGTTCTCGAGGAAAGAGATAACTATAATATACCCAAAGAAAAAGGATTTAGATTTAGATATTCAAGCTACATTTGATTACTTAAGCTTGGTTGTGAGAGCCTAAAGATTCAATATCTCTTTTAGCTTTCTCAAATATGTGGTTGCATCTAGATTGGTTGTGCACATTAAACCAAATTTAGTTTTTCTGCACGCTCCAGCGTATCTCTCAGTTAATTTAGTTAATGCATCTAATAGCTCGTGGTTATCAGAGTTACATGCAACAATAGTTTTACTATAAACTGTGCTCGCTAGAATACCTTTCATGCCATGTTTATTTAGTTTCTTAAGTGCTTCCAGCATTAATTCGTGAGGAATATCTATTCTTGATATAAAGATGCCGCCATATTTACCTGGAATGAAATCCTTCTTCACGAATTCTTCTATATTATCTATCAAGAATTGCCCCAGCTTTCTTATCAAGCCCTGCTGATCCTTCCACTCATTGAAAAAACGCTGAACAGTCTTAGGTAAATCCTGAGGCTCTACCCTAAGAATATTACAGGCAGATTTAAGAAAATGTTCTTCATTCCAAACATATTTAAGCGCGTTCTCTCCAGCCATGAATATTAATCTAACCACGCCATCATGAATTCTCCTTGTGCCTATAATCTTAATTAATCCGATTTCTCCTGTTGATTTCAAATGAGTACCACCACAAGCCTCTGAGTCCCAGCCTTCAATTGAAACAATTCTTAAATTCTTCTCTGGTATTGCACCGCCCTGATAGATTCTGAATCCATACTTTTTCTCCGCCGCTGTTCTATCTAGTACTTCAATATGAACGGGCCTATTTTCCATTACAATTCTATTAGATAAGGCTTCTATTTCCCTTATTTCATCAATGCTTAAATTCTTATAATGAGAGATATCTAGTCTCGCTTTATCTACATCCTTTTCAGCACCCACCTGCCATACATGCGGTCCAAGTACATATCTAGCAGCAGCATTAATTATATGTGTCGCAGTATGGTGTCGCATCAAAGCTATTCTTCTTTCCCAATCGATTACGCCATGAACTGGAAAACCTATGAGGGATTCGCTGATTTCTCTCTCAGCGACATGTACAACAACTCTACCTAATTTAACAACATTCACTATTTTTATTTGCTCACCGTTAGGTAGTGTTAGAACGCCTGTATCATTGTTTTGGCCTCCGGATCGGGGATAAAAAGCTGTTTGATCAAGTATGATGTATTTACCTTTAATATACCTTATTCTTGCATCGAATTCCCGCATATATTGATCCTCGTAGAAAAGTAATCTAGTAGGTAATTCATGCTCTAAATGATCCTGCAATATCTGTGATATCTGTTCCTCTAACTTAACTGCCTGTTCAACGTTTTCCTGTTGAATTTTCTCTTTCTTTACTAATTCAAAGAAGTTTGGTGGTACATCTAAAGTAACACCTTTTTCGTTAGCTAATTTTGCTAAGCTTATTGGAGGAAGACCATAATTTAAGTACATGTGTTTTAAGACATCGTACCCAATAACGCGGGTCTTCTTCTTTTTTATAATTCTCAGAAACTCCGCAAAACCTTTCTCAAGAGTCTTTCGATATCTATCAGCCTCAATTTTCCAGACATCTTTTACAACATCTCTACCCTCTAGCAATCTTGGAAAACTCTTTGAGAAATAATCAATTTGTCTATCGAGTAATTCATTCCAATCAATATAGAAATTAAATTTCTCAGCCAGAGAGATAGCTCTTCTCAGTATAACTCTAAGGTTATAAGCGCCACCAACATTAGAGGGTAAAGCTCCATCTGGAATGGCAAAGACAAGTGTTTTTGTGTGATCTAATATTGCGTAGATTGCCTCCAGCGGATTGAGTCGCGAATCCAAATCCTCTAGAGATAACCCTAATTTCTCGGCTATTAATTTTCTTGATCTTATGAAATTTTCTCTAGAGCTTATATCGAGAGCGCCAGATAGTCTAGCGTAATCAACTAACAATTTCCTATCGTAAGATAATCCTACTTCCTCAATTAACCACTCAAAAACAGGTCCAAATGTAGCCTCATAAATTGTTGGAGTTTTCTGCATGAACCAGGAAATCCTTTCTAAACCCCAACCAACATCCAATACTTTAAGTCTCAATGGCACTACACGCCCATTTCTATAGCTATATTGCATAAATACTCCATTAACAATTTCCAATCCATGTGAAAATGTCTCTAAAGACGGACCAAAATTACCACCACCAACCCATACATCTTCCTTATACGTTAATTCCTCTGGCTTAATACCAAGTATCTTTGTCATGAATTCAAAGTTATAGATAACATATTCATTTTTCCAGTAAACCCACTTCTTATCTGAATTAAAAGCATGTTGTCCACCCATAGTGAAACTGGTTAAATGTCTACCGGTTTTTCCTATATTATCTATATCACTAAAATCTCCACCGAAGCGCAAGCATGGCTGAGGTATAACCAAGGGATTTGCTGGAGGATCAACGATACCCTCAGTTACCCAGGGCTGAAATGCAACTATTGACGCAATAGTGAACTCTAAATCATCCCTCCATCTAGCTACCACGGGATAAGGATCAAGGACTTCATGTCCTCGCTCTCTGAAAAATTCACTCCATTTCCTTATAGTACTATGTAAATCCCAAGAAGGATTCCATCTCCGCCCCTCTATGAAGCGATAAACTCCCTCACACTCTACATCCCCGCAAGTCTCTCTATCTGGATCGAGAGTCCAAAAATAACCGCCACAAATCTTGCATTTTTTCCTTATGAATCCGCGTGCTCTAAAAAAATCAACCTCGTACTCTTCTCTTCCAAATCTCTTCTTAAGATCGCTTTTCGATATCACCGTCCTAGCCTCCCACTGAATGCGTAATTATTTCTTTGTCTTAGAATAATAATAAAAATTACTTTTAATTAACAATCATTGTCATTGTACTTAGAATTATTAATTAGATCCTAAACCAGATTATAGTATCTGGCTTAATCAGTAAAAACTAAAAATTATAGCATTTTTTATCAACGCTTTTTAAGCAAATCTAAGAATACTTTGAACCCTATTTCCTGAGGATTCTCAATCGTCTTATCTTCTAAGATACTAATTAATCTCATTATCACGGATCTAAGTAGATCTAGTTTATTTTTTGTTCTTAATAATAACTTGTTAGCTATTTCTACCAGGAACTCTCCATATTCACGCGTTATTATGAGGCCTTTAGTACTGAGAGAGATAGGTACATGTAATTTTTCTGTCCCAGAAATATCTAGAAAGACATGCTTAGCGTTCAGATTAATTGATCGAATGCCCGATTCCTTGAACCCAAATAATCTAGCTAGTCTAATTAAATATGAAGCCCACTCAATTGAGGGGACAGCTAGCGCAACGATGAATGATTCTTGCTTGAACCAGAGAGTTCCCTTAGGATCATAAGAGCTAATGATTCTCCATACAGAATCAAAATCCACTGGTCTATGCCATTTTGCAATCCTATTACTAGCATCTTTTTTCTGATTAAATGGAACATCAATCAGCATTATTCTACCTGAGCAAGACGAGGTTGTGTATATAAACGGTATGCTATTAATCATATCTAGTAGATCTATGATATCCTCATCCACTTCGCCTCTTATTTTAGCTTGATTTAGCTTCTCCAAAAACATATTTTTTCTATAGAGAAAGACTTTTGGTATGTTCATTTAGAATACCTCTATTTAATTTGCTTTGCAATGGGAAAATGAGCATGATGTAGAAAAGGAGTACCTTACTAGCCCTATAACTGAGCGTAGTTAACATAATTTAATCCTCCCAGAATTGTCTATTTTTCCAGTAATTTGCTTCCCTTTTCCTCAATTCTTTAATTAATTCCTTTTTATTACCAGAAAATTTTTTCAAAATATCCATCGCAGATTTAAAACCTATACCCGTAGTAGCTAAAACTAGTGCCGTTATTTCTCTATAAGCCCGCAGATACTTGCTTATTTTTTCAGCATTCATTAATTTTTGTCTCTCATGCTCCTCAAGTTTTTGCCTTCTTAATGCTTTCCTAATTATTTCAACAAGGTTCTCGTCAGATGGTTTTGTCACTGTTATTCTTAGTGAACCGCATTTTGGGCATGCCGAATAGATACCATCCCTAACCTTCCTAATCTCGTTATATCCACATCTTAAACAGATAAATAGCATATCTTTGTTCAATAATTTTTCTTCATACTTCCTATTGATTATTTCATCCAAGTTCTTAACGATATATTGCGGGAAAATGGGTACTTGTAAAGCTAAAGTGGATAATCCACGAGTAAACCATATATTAATCTCACCCCGGCTTATCTTTTCAAGCACTTTGACTAGACCATTAATATCTAAGTTATGGAATATGAATTCATTTACTGTTTCACTCATGACTGGTGTATCCCTATAAACGCTAATCAGCCTCATAATCTGGCTCTTAGTCAGATATGCATCACTATGAATTATGCCAAATCGTCTTAAGATCTGGATAAAGTACCATTGTAGATCATCAAGTCTGGTCTCTATAATTATGTCTCGGATTATTTCATAGATGTTCTGCTTATTCTCATAGAGATCTAGCAGCATATTGAATGCGTCTTCAAGCGAATCTATTGTTTTCCTTTCGTTTAGATAGAAAGAGGAGTATAACGAGAGTTTTATTCTATATGCATCACTATCAACGCCTACTAAAGGAAAATCAGAGTGGTGGGTTAATACATAGCTCAATAATAGTGCGAAAGCTTTATTTATTTCGTTACCAAACGGGGAATGAATAATAATTAATCCTTCCCTCAAGTCATATTCCACAAGTATTGTTCTATCATCAGGGATCGGCTTATCTCTTGGGTAATTCTCAGCAATTTTCATGAATAATTTCTTGGCGTATTCGCTTAGGGGAGCATTAGATAAATATCTATTTAAGTGGCTCTGGGATCTCCATAATCGCCTAAGAGCACCGACTTTAATAGCTACTTCGTAGGAAACTGGTAGGATATCTCCAAGCCATCTAGGTGGGTGAGCGATGCCATAAGTCGTCATCACAAATACTGCTTTTTTCTCAGCATTGATCTCCACCACTTCTCTAGGTAAACCCCCTAACAAAAATGTGTCCCCTCTAGATAAATCTAATACATATTTCTCATCCAATTCACCCACTCTTTTTTTATCCATCAAATCTATAACATCGTACTTAAGAGTTGATGGAATCGTGGATAAATTACTAAAATAGTATTTTAGTGCACCTCGCCGCAAGATAATCCTCTTATCACGCATAATTATTAGCTTTATTCTGTTATGAAGTAAATCGAGTACCCATTGAAATTCTCTGAAGCTGAGGTCTCTAAAGGGCCATGCACGTTTTATGATTCTATATACTTCTTCCCTTTTAGGCCATTCCTTTCTTTCCAGATATTTTTCTCTCGCAATTCCAATAATTTGATGAGCGAGCACGTCGTAGCTTTTCCCTATTATTTTTAGAGGTTCAATCTTTCTAGCTTTTATATTCTCTATTATCGCAACAGACTCATATAGGTCATCTGGCGTAGCTGTAATTATTATCCCTTTACTAATTAAGTCTACCATATGGCCTGATCTTCCTATTCTCTGAATCGCGGTTTCAGCTCTTCTAGGACTCATAACCTGAATCACTAAATCTGCTTCTCCAATATCTATTCCAAGTTCGAGAGAAGATGTAGCGATTACAACCTCTAGATCTCCAGTCTTAAATCTATTCTCGACGCTGATTCTAACATCTTTACTTAGAGAGCTATGATGTATTGCGTATTTATTTGGGTCGATATATTTTCTTAGGTATAGTCCAAGCATCTCTGTCATATCACGGGTATTGGTGAAGACTAGTACTTTTCCCTTGTTTGCGTTCACGATCTCAGCGATTTTTTTAGCTATTTTATTGACATCGATTTTTATTCCAAACCCAAATATTGTTCTGGATGGCACTACATCAATTGGGATGCTATCGATTTTAACTTCAAATCTTTTTTCTTTTTCGCTTCGAATAATTTTTCCGCCTCGTCCCCCAGTAATGAACTCTAAAACCTGGTAGTCATTATGGACAGTTGCACTAATGGCTATTATGCTGAAATCACTGCTTAGTTCTCGAATTCTCTCTAAACCAACTGCCAGTTGGCATCCTCTCTTATTATCCACTAACGCGTGCACTTCATCTATTATTACGTATCGAATGGATCTTAGTGCTTCTCTTATCCTAGATCCGCACAGAATAGCTTGTAAGCTTTCTGGGGTAGTAATTAATATTACAGGAGGTCTCCTTGCTTGCTTCTCTCTTCTAGAGGAAGGTGTATCACCGTGCCTTATTTCTACAGTAAGGCCAAGTTTAGACGCAATAAGTGGAATGATTCTTCTGAAAATATCACGATTAAGTGCTCTTAGTGGAGTTATGTATAAGACTTGGATACCTTTCTTTATTTCAGATGAATAAAGAATTTTACTTATGATTGGGAATAACACAGCTTCTGTTTTTCCAGAGCCAGTTGGTGCTATTATTAGAAAATTCTTGGCTGTTTCATTAATTATCTGGGGTATAGCTTTAGATTGAATATCTGTTGGATCTTTGTACCCTAAAGTACGAATCGCTTCTTTTAAATCTGGATGAAGTAGTTTGAAAGCATTCTTCAATATACTCACTAGTACGAATCCTCAATCTCCTGGATAATGCCTATCGCAAACGCGTTTATCGTTTTAATAATATATTCAAATTGTGAGTCGTTAAGATTAGCTTTCATGAGTTTTTGAATTTTTTTATCTTGCAGTTCCTCTAGGTTCAACATCAATAATTCTTGCTCATTCCTAGGAAGCAAATGAGTATATTTCTTAGTAAAATCAATTATTCTCTTTAGAATAGAGATACAATCAGCTAATCTCGAACAATTCGCTAACATCCTCAAAAGATTCACTAGTGACTTTTTATCTTCTATTAGAAAATAATTAGAATCAACGATCACATAAATGATTGTCTCTAAAGCATTCAGTATGCGCATTAATTCCCCTAATCTCTTATTCGTCCCCATCTAGATGATCTCCATACAAGCATACATTAATGCATTTTTTATACCCCGCCGATTGGAGATTCAGAGCTGGTGCCATACTTCATGAATTTCGGACGAAACTCTCCCTCATCACGTACTTTCTCCCGGCGGGGTATTGGGATACTATCAGGCGGCCCATCGGCTCATCATAGCGGTCAGAGGCGCTGGGAATCATCATTATGCAGTGATTTAAATCAATACTACTGTGTCTTTCACTTTATAATCACAAATCTAAAATGAATTTTAATTTTCTGTAAGAAGATCTCCCAGCGATTGTAACGAAAATTGAAAATGCGTACAGAAAGTGAGTTATGCCGGCTTTTCCCCGATATTTCCTCCACCATGTCCTAATAATTGGTGGCATGCAAAACGGATGATTATTGGTCCATCTTCGGAGGTAATTAAAGAAGACTATGTCTGTTCTAGGGTCACCAAGGCTAGGCCATGAGAATGGATAATTGATAGGGATTAGAAGGGATACATCTAGCCATTCTCTCTTGGCTCCAAATAATTCTCGTGAATTTAAGCGCACGATGAATTTTCTGCTACTTGTTTCGCTTAGTCTTAATTTGCTAAATGGGAACGTGGGATCTATCTTAACCCATAATTCAAATAATTGTATTTCCTTTTTTACTCTTTCTTCCCAAAGTTTACTAAGGGGACCCGCAATAATATCTATTTCTGGTATATCGCTTAAAAAGTTCCAAAAATTATTTTTTCTCTTAGCATACTTTTCTGATATTTTTATCATTGGAAATTTCTCAAACATAGCAATATCACTGTTTATTCTTTCATTAATAAGTACGCCCCTTCACTAAGACATATATCGCACTTAGCTTTGTCAGAGTACTTAACTATCCTCAGTTTCATCCATACGTGTTTTTTCCCTCGTTCTTCTAAACACTTCTGGCACACCCATATCCCACGCTTAAAAGGAGATAAAACAAATTTGGCTTCTTTTCCACATATATCGCATTTAATAGATTCGCGTGTATCTATTCGAACTATAAACGTATTTCGAAGAGAGCCATGTAGAGTAAGCAGTGCGAGGCATTCATCGCATACGTACATTTTATCTTCTAATGAATTTCTTGGTTTGACAGTAATCTTATCTATCATGATATGCACCAGTTCCAGGTACTTTTAACTAACAGATCTATCGATTTAATACTAGTGAGTTAAGATTCAAAGCATTTTTATTAATTTCTATATTTATTATTCAGAAAAGGATGTGAAGCCGCATTGCAATCAATAAAGAAATAACTGGATGAACAGCGATGTCGCAGGAAGATATCCGAGACAGAATAGAGAAAGCGAGTAAGTTTCTAGATAGGCTTAAGGAATATTCAGATGACTTAAGAGCAGAAATTGATAATATACGAAATGTCGCTTTAGAAATCACATCGATGATTATTGAGGATGCTGAGAGTCTTCGTGATGAGATCTTGCAATTAACCAAAAGGCTCTCAAAATTAGCGAAAAAATAGAAACAAAGCTACAATAACTTTATTCTTGCACATCTGCTAAATTTTCAAAACAATGTGAATACAAAAATCTTAATATCGCTCCATTTTTAAATGAAATACGTTTTTTTGAGCTTAACAAATTTTGCTAAATATCCTAATTTTTCCATAATTTTCCTAAACCAAATGATTATTCCGAAAATATTTATAAAAGATTAATGATTCTGTATTTAATTTAGGTAAAAATATTTCACAAAGATGCTAAGAATGAACATCGAGGAGGAAATTCAAAAAATAATACTAGAGAAGGATACAGAGAAAATTAAGCGCTTGCTATTAGCGATATTGAGACCGGAGAAAATAGATTTAATATCTAGGGAGGATTTCAATAAATATTTCGTTATAACAGATAAAATTAGAACGATTGCAAAAGTTTTCACAGCAATCTGTAAGTTGCATGAAAAAGCTCTAGTCATTTTAACTGGTCAAAGAGGTGTCGGTAAAACAACTACGCTAAGATATCTCTATTATGTTTTGAAAAATTATATGAAAGTTTCAATGATTGATATGCCCGAGAAAATCGATAATGCAGCAGGAGAATGCATATTTGTTTTAGATAATAATTACGTAAATTCTGATTTCATCTTATCACCTCTAGGTAATTTAGATAATAAAACAATATTTGTGGAATCAAAACCGTATTGGGTTCTACAGTTGCTCGAGAAAAAAAATTTTGATAAGAAAGCATGGCAAATAATGATTTTAATGCCTCCTAAAGAGAGCGAAATTAAGGAGATTGTAAAGAAACGTTTCGGTAGCGTGCCTCGCGTTGTAAATAATCCTCTTCTAGCGTTACTATCACAAATAAAGTCTGAAAAAGAGTTGGGTTTAGATACCGTAGAGATAATAAAGAAACAGAGGGGTACAAAATTAAGGATCCTATGGGCGTTGACATCAAACACTAAAGGACTATTTGTTAAAGAATTATCTAAAATCTTGACTAAGTCACCAGCAACAATCTCGAGGCATTTAAAAGAACTAGAGGAGTTAAATCTCGTTAGAGCGGAGAGAATCGGTAAGAGAATTTTTTACAAAATATCTACAGTAGGAGGAGTTATTTTTACTGAAGAGACAATTATCGAAGAGATTCTGAGAAATTGGGGCAATAAAGTATTTATTATATAGCGTATTTATCAACGCTATTGAATTAAATTCTCTAGACTATCTTCACATGATCTATATTAAAGTACTTTGATAAGAAGTATCTAGCGCGATAAAGCTTGTAACTATTTTTGCCCAGTGCTTTTCCGCGATCCCACACAGGAACTTTAACTAGTATTGAGAGTTTCCCCTCTTTTACTTGGCGTCTTATAATATTCTCTATTTTTGCTGGGCGGAATAGATTCTGTATGAATTTCTCCAAGTTATTAGAGTAAAAAATTACCTCGATTTGTTTTTTTAATTCAGAAGAGATACTTCTAATAGCTTCGATACCTAGGTGTCTAAATTTTCTCGCATCAGCAAGATCTATTAAAAAAGATATTGTGTTTTCTGTCTCATAATAATCAAGAGGCGTGATACCGGTTAAAGCGGTAAAAACAGTAAATGCGTAAATTTTTCTAGGGTCTGTTAATTTCAGCTCCTTAGAATTCTGTTTTGGCAAAATTGTTTCACCTTACTAGAGTGTGGGTACAGACCCCAGTTTCAATATCTCGCTTGTACCTGGATCAATTATTGCAATTAATGAAACAACGTGAGGTCTGCCGCATACTTCACCTAGTTCCTTAACAGTTCCTGGAAATATAGCGAGAGGAATATTTGCGATAGAGCATAAATATGTGATATAGCTCATTCGCTCTCGAGGAATATTGGAAGCCATAATAACCATCTTTGCTTCGCCTCTTTGTAAAGCTCGTATAACGTTTCTCATACCCATCTTTATTTTACCCGTTTTTAATGCCAGTTTAATATTATTACTAATTTTTTCCCTAAATGCTTTTTCTTCAGGTGTTAGCTCTGCGGGAACAACTGAAACCATTTCATACCCCTCAATCGATGAAATAATCCTAATTATCAGTAAACAGATTGTTTAATTCAATCCCTCAAAATATTATTAAAACTTTTTCGCGATCTAACATAAAGTGGAATTAAATAGCTGTATTCACAAGCTTCGTAAAGCTATGAACAAATAAACGTAATACTTGGTGGTCGGGGCGGGATTTGAACCCGCGGCCTCCGCCTCTCTCTATTACCAGATATGCGAGGGCGGCGCGCTACCAGACTGCGCTACCCGACCATGTTTTCAATATAGCTATCGTTTTACGTTTCTATTTTTAAAGCTATCTTTTTATTTATGATAGGGGTCTTTATCCAATATGTATTCTTAATCACGTTATTGTAAAAAATATTAATGTCGTCGGTGTTAATGTATGTCTCGTGTAATAAGATACACTAGCGGTTTAGCTAATTTATTAGCTATCATAACTATCGTGATAGAAGTGATAAGCGGCGTAGCTATATTCATGCTATATACAATCGTAGAAGGCATTCAATTTATTCTCCCAGCTTACTGGGACGCATTGGTAAAAACAATGGCTGTTACACTAGCTGTCAGCTTTATAATAAGTTTACTTCTATTATATACGCCTCTGTACGAATTTTTACCTTATGTAACTAAGGTCGCTTTATCATCATTGCTTGCTATATTGACTTTACTAGCTCCCGTTGTAGTCGGATTGTATTATTCTAGTAGCCAGGGAGTTATTTACTTACAGTTTGCTTTTCTGGCAATCGTGATATTTCTAGCTGAGACAATCATTTTCTACATAATATACGCTATACGTGGAAGAAAAATGCTTTATGTTACTAGGCATAGAAAGTCATTGGAGGATATATCAGATGGTTTGAGGAGAATAGCTAAAACAGTCAAAGATAAAAAGGATTTAGATCCTATCGTAGAGGCAAGTAATAGGGCGTTTAGATCTTGGGAATTAATAATTAAGCATGAGTTGATTGAGCGTTGGGATTTAAGCAGAATAATCTTCCAGTCTTTGTTCATAGCTTTAGCTTTCTACGTGGCGGCAATCGGTATTGTTTCATTAGTTGTGGATTATGGTTATCTAATAGCGACATCAGTCATAATCCTTTTCATCTTCATAATAGTTCTATCTCTTATAGATATGATTCAGAGTGAGAGATTAAGAGCCATAATAAAATAAATATATAGTGGTAAGATGTTCACGAGCGTTAATTACTTAGAAGGATTTCCTCTATCTCTTTTTCTTTTTCATTATCAATCGAAGATAAATCTGCTATATCGCTAACTACATTTCCATTAGAATCATAGATAATAAACCTAGTGCCGTTTGTAAGGACAACAAATCTAGGCTTATAAACATATATGTATGGTCTAACAAGCATTCGTTCAAGTTTTGTTCTAATTGCTTCAACGTTAATATCCCACTCTGGATCAGGTTCAATTATTTCCCAGACAGTAAAGATATTATTATTGTTGAAGACAAGTATATCTGGCGCCAACCCCATGTATTCCTCTAAGATCTTCATTTTTTTCAATGGAACACCATGTTTCTCTAACCAGAGTTGAAATAAGTAAACTATCATGTCGTGCGTAGCTCTTACTTTCTTAGATTTTATTAGTTCTCCTATCCTTTTTAATGAGTATTCCTCGCTCATAAAAAAGATCACTCATAGAAAATTTTTAATATTATTTAAGGAATCAAAGTCTTTTTTCTAGTTCGAGTACAAGGTTAAATACCATAAGCAATATAATATATAAATCATAAGTCTTAATGTGTTCACGCTAATTAAAGTATTGAATTAAATACTTGTCTAGTATGTAAAGTGTATTAGGCGTATAATATTATGATGCATGCCTCATTTTCATATACCGTATGATTTGTGTCTCGTTAAAATGAGTTGATCGTTATGCGATTTGAGATCCCAAAAAAATTATCAAGCATACAGTTCGGAATTTTATCACCTGATGAAATAAGAAGAATCGCGGTAGTTAGAATAGATCGACCAGTCCTCTATAACGAGGAGGGCAGAGGATTTCCTGGAGGACCATTAGATCCAAAATTGGGCGCTGCAGATAACACTGAACAATGTGAATTCTGTGGTTTAAAACGTAGAGAGGGAGAAACTGGTTGCATGGGGCATTTTGGGTACATTGATTTGGTTACGCCCGTTTATCATCCGGGATTTATCAAGCATATTGAGAAAATACTTAATGCTGTTTGTGAGAAGTGTGGACGCTTAATCCTGCCACCAGATAGACGCGAATATTATTGGAAGAAAATGGAAAAGTTCATTGCTAGGTACGGTTACCCAAGCCTAGATATAGCAAAACAAGTATTAAATGAAGCAGCTAAATACGATAAATGTCCTTATTGCGGAACAAAGAAAGAGGGCAAATTCATTTACTCGAAAACAGAAATGACCTTTATTAAAAGGATTGAATTAAGTAAAGAAGAGGCTGAGAAGATTAAAGAGGAAAAACAATTCATGATTTCAGATACCGATACTATAGGCGTAGGGAGAAGACAAAGAGTAATAACTAAAGGAGGAAAATACTACGTCAATATATATTTCTCACCAAAACAAATAAGAGATATGCTAGCTCAGATATATGATCCCGATTTTATCCATGATGAGGAAGAGAGAAGAGAAAGAGAGAAGGATGTTTATTTAATGGGATTCAACCCAGAGCTAGCTAGACCAGAATGGACAATACTTACAATACTACCAGTACCACCAATAAATGTTAGGCCCCCTGTTAGAACAGCTGAAGGGTTGCGATCAGAAGACCATTTAACTATTACGATAAGAGATATTGTCAGAGTTAATGAGCAGTTAAGGAGTAAAATGAGGGGAGGGCCTCCGCAAGTAATTACGCAGCTATGGCAGAAATTGCAAAAGCTTGTTAAGGCTCTTTATGGCCTACATAAAGTTGGCGAGATAAAAGTTGAAAACGTTTTTGTGCGTGGAATTATACATAGATTATCAGGAAAGGAAGGACAATTTAGACATAATCTGAGTGGTAAAAGAGTTGATTTCTCTGGGAGAGCTGTCATATCCCCGGATCCGTACTTAAGTATAGACGAGATAGGTATACCTGAAAAGGTAGCGAAGACATTATGGATCCCAGAAGTAGTTAATGAGTTAAATTTAGAGCGGTTAAAACAGCTCGTAATAAATGGTCCAGATGTATATCCTGGAG
>JALWRR010000111.1 GCA_026993975.1 Promethearchaeati archaeon
GGCCCGCTCCCCCGTCCTCGGGCGGGTGCCCGACCATTGCCTCGGGTCCCTTTTCGAGGTGGGGGTTTTCCACCAGCCCACCTCTATCCGGGATTACCCTCAGTTTCCCGAGGGTGTCCCGGTCCCGAGGTTCGGTTGGGAACGTGTTACGGAGCCGTCCGCCGCGTCGGCGGGCGTGGCGCCGACGCACGACTTGCATGTCTTAGTCCCAGCCCGATAGCAGTCGGGTCCGGCAGGATCAACCGGTTTCCGGGGGTGTACGACCTTTTTTGGTTCCTGGCGGGGTTTGGTGGTGGATGCCCCATGTCCTGTTTATGTATCTTTAGTTGTATTGTTTGTGTGTTTTTTTAAATTTTTTGTTGTGTCAATAGTTTTATGTTGTTTGGTTTTATTTTTAAGATTATCTCCTGTTTTTTGACTTACTTTTTATAAAGCAAATAGATAGACGTTACTATTGCGAATAATAGCGTTGATACGATAATTCCTATGGAGCGAAGAATTGCATTTATTGCTAGTGTTACTGTTATGTAGAGCGGTATTAGAGCTGCTATATTAGTTATTTTAAGTGTCACTGGAAACTCCGGTACTTTTGATATCTCTTCTATTTCTTTTTCTAATGCTGAAAATATCATTTGTCGTAGGCATAGATAATTCGCTATACTATTATTATTCAACATCTGTTTCATTGATAGTTGATATATGCGGTAGATTTCATTCAATTTATTTCTTCTTAGTTTATATATGATGTTTCTCAGCATATCTATGGAGTAAAAGTATGCTACTAGAGGAATAAGGACTAGTGCCATTATTATAATTACTCCTATGAGATCCATGTATTGTAGATTTATCGAGAAGTCTTTGAATATGGAGGGGGAGTAGAATGAAATTATTTCTACGAGTGCTAATATGATTGTTATCATGATTAATATTATCCCCTTTAAAAAAATGATAAGTATTGGTCGTATACCTGCGCATTTGTCTGGATGATAAATTTTATAGCTATCCACATTTATTTCTCTTTCAGTTATTCCTGAGTCTATATCAAATAATAGCTTTGCTAGTATGTATAGGCCTCCATGCTTCATAAATTTTATAAAGAAGTATAGAATCATAAGTGGGAGAAAGATATATTTTGCTACTTCTATTATTAATTCTATTTCGGGAATTATGTGCTTAAGTATATTTGTAACATATTTTACATATATAATCACAATTATATATGTAATGTTGTTATGATAATAATTATATATAATGTACGATAAAATAATACTACCTAAGAACGCAATAATTACTATTGCGCATTTTTTCCTATTACATTTTGTGATATTCCTTCCAACAGTAAATGTAACATTTCCTGAATTAGAATTAGTATAATTTATTCTTGGAGAGAGATAAAGATATTCTGCGAACATTATTCTCAGAACATATAAGATTAGAAACAAGCTGAGAGGTATTATAATTAGGAAATCAAAGCTAATTAGCTTTTTGATTTCATTTAGAAAAATCTCATTAGTCTCATAGCTCTTGTTAATAAGGAATGGATATATTATTCTAAGTATGTATCTCTTCATCGTTATACTTAATTTCTCTCGCACATAATAATGATAAAAACCATAACTTAGAAATATTGTTATTAACAAAATAACGGTAAGGCTTTTACAATTCATATTTATCTTTTCAGAAAAATCTTTCAAACTTTTTTCTAAATCACGCTCTTTTATCTCATTGAATCCTTTCTCTAATATATTTATGAAATAGGGAACTCCCGTTAAGAAGAGACTGAATATAAATGGGCGTATTAAGATTGATAAATATAGATATGGGGATGCCCTAATTATTTCAGTTGGAATTCCTAATACATAATGAATTGCAGAAAAATAGAAACCTAGGGAAATTATCCATAGTAAAACAAATGATATAAGTGGTGGTAAACCAAAAATCTGCTTTTTAAGTGGTAGTATACTTCCGCAAAAATTTTCACTTTCTGTACCATTATTTTTGTTTTTGAACATAGCTAATTTCACCAAGAAATAAACAATACATTATTGGCATTTTTTATCTTACAGATCTAAATTATTAATTAATTACGTCTATAGCAGAATCAACGCTAAAAGTCATCATTAATTATTTTTCACATACTAGTACATGAATGTCTAAATTTAGGTTAGATATAACTCAACCAAGTATTAATTCCATTATTCATGGATGCAGATTAAGGTATTTTGGAGGAATATAGTGCGTGTCGAGGTACTTTGCATAGTTCTCGAGATGCTTTATTTCCTCCTCATATTCCTGGTTTACTTGTAGTAGAAGCATGTATATTGAGGGGCCGCGAGCCTCAATTCCTTTTTTATATAGGAAGAGCTTTTAATGCTTTTTCAGCGGCTTGTTGTGAGTGGAAGCATGAAGCTGCGTAGTGTGATAGTTTGAGTAAGTCTTCTGCCACCTGTAGGTCTTCTAGGGCATCTCTCAACCATCTATCTGCTTCTATATCCCATCTCGACATGTTATCACCAGTTCTCTGAGGGAATATCTGGTTTATTGCTCGTATTTAATGTGAATTTTTATCTTCTTGAAAAGCAAAATGGCGTGGCATTTTTAAGTATCGTATCTAAATCTAATGTTGTGGTTGGATTAAATTTGTTTCCTTTTGCGTTTGCTTCTCTTTATGATTAGAAGTGTTGTTGCGGGTATCGCTATTAGTATTATTGATAATAAGTATATCCATGGCTGAAAGTTGTTTTTCTTGGGTACTATCTCGTCATAATCATTTATTCCATCTCCATCTGTATCATTTTTTAATGGATCCAAGCCATAGTGTTTTTCCTGGTAATCCTCGATCCAGTCTCCGTCGCTATCCCTATAGAATAAATGCTCGCTACTAAACCCTATCTGCGGCCATCCCCCTTTCTTGCTCGTGTTTAACTTGTATATCTCGATACTCGATCTAGCTATGATTATTTCTTTTTCCTGATCATTATCAATATTCCCTATTGCTGGTGCAGCCATGATTGCTGCTTTCTCTCTGTCACTATAAATCACTCTGTCTCTCTCTATTATACTGAAGTTACCGTTCATTGCTAGCGCTATGATTTCCTCTATTCCATCTCCATTCACATCATATATTATTGGCGCTAGAACAGGCGCATTAAAGCTAATCCTATATTTCTCTTCCCCAGTTGTAGCATCTATTACCCCGATATAGCTCTCAGAACTATTAGATATGAACCAGTAGAATTCATCAAAGTACTCTCCGTAGCCACCACTATAAACTATATCTGGTTTACCATCACCGTCTACATCACCTATAGCGATTGGGAAAACCGATTTAGTTTCACTAACACTCCACAATAATTCCCCATTTACACCGTTAAAACAGTATATGAATCCCTTATGAACAGTACTTACTATAACATCTAATACGCCATCACCATTAACGTCTGTTAACGCTATGTTGAGTGGACGACCAGTCATATTCGCCGCCCACTCGACTTCTCCTCCAACGCTACTCAACACGTAGATGCTCCCTATATCTGTTGAGTAAGATACCTCACTAGTTCCTGTGATCACTACTTCTTCGACACCATCCAAATCCATATCAACTATGCTTGCTGAGAACGCTTCGCTTATATCGATTTTTCTCCACCAAATGACTTTCCCGTTATTTACGTTAATGAGTGCGTAGTATGGTGGATCAGGCATTATTGTTGCTGTAACTCCGTTTCTTAGTTTTCTTACTGGAGGTATAATGTGTTGTGCTGATGCTCCAGATATCCCGCTGAACCCGTAGGGTATCATTCTCATTTCTCTCTTCCTGTAATCATAGATCATTAGGTTCCCATTATCATTCTCCGTGAATAAGATCTTTCCGTTATATGTTGATGGTGTAGAGAGTATTTGTCCTGGAAATGAGACAAGAACTCTCTCAGCTAATCCCTTGTCATAATGATATATATAGAAACCCCCGCTCATCGTAGGTATCAGTATTTCCTGGATCCCGTCACCATCAACATCACCTGTAGTGATCCCGTATACTGGTGCTCCATGGAGATCAGTAGTCCAGATCGTTTCGTTTCTAGCTGGATCATAGCATATTACTTCTCCCCTCGGTGTAGGGATTATTAATTCCTTGTTAGAATCACTATTTATGTCAAACACCCCAATTCCCGGCAATTCCTTGTTAGCGTTAGTATAGTATTCATTACCGTTAAATAAAGAACTATTCAGTTTCGTTTTCAAACTCATTTTAACGTAGCCATCCTGATTAATTACTTCCAAGCGAATTGCGTCTATAGAGTAGTCCTGATAAATAATCAATATATCGACTTTACCATCATTATCAATGTCGCCTACATAGAAGTATGACTCGTAAGTGAAGTCTGGTGAAGACAAGTTTACTTCCCATAAAGCTCTCTTATCTCTAATCGAATGCCCGCACTATTTCTGTCTTTTATTGACTTGGTCTATGGATAGGTTTTTAGGGGGGCTCGGCTAGTAATACATATGTATGCTAGCCAAAACCAGCCACAAGACAAA
>JALWRR010000112.1:0-4798 GCA_026993975.1 Promethearchaeati archaeon
ATTATAAGTGCTGTTACTAGTGATTCCCTATCAACTTCATGCGGAGGTATTTCGTCTATCTCATATAAACAGTTCTCATTTGAGTATACTTGATAAACAATGTATCTTCTCTTCTTAAACTCCTTAAGCATTGTAGGATCAATCTCCCCTGTTTCCCCTAGAGTTGGCCTCATATATCGAATAACAAGCTTATCCGGATCTCTCTTAACTAGCTCTGGTTTGCAAAAACAAAACAATTTCCTCCTCGATTTGAGTTGCTGATGAATCTCTAAACCAACTCTTAATCCAACTGCCTTATAATCGAGTTCGGAAACTCCCATCTGCTTCATCTCGCATCATAAATTAGCGTACTTAGTGTACTATTATTTACGAAAATTAAAACTGTTTTGAATCGTAATAAGATCTATTTACCCTAAGTAACTTAAATAATTGAAATCTAAGAGTTGCATCACTGCATATAAAAAAAACATATAACTTAAAAAAGTAAACTAGTATGTAAAAGTAATTAGATTAATAATAATAACGAGTTAATAAAACCGTAATTCTTGGTGGAAGAAATGGTTGTTATAGCAGCTGATGGAAAATATAGATTAAAAATTGTTCTCTACGGGCCTTCTCTCTCAGGGAAAACAGAGATGCTTAAAACGCTTAAAAGAATGTTTACTGGAGTTAAGAGTAAGCTATATTCAATACAGGAAACTAATGGGAGAACATTGTTTTTTGATTACCTAGTGATGAGACCTGGAACTAACGTTAATTTCGTTTTTGACCTATACACTGTTCCTGGACAGAAGAGACATTCAAGACAGAGACGAGTTATATTAAATGGAGCGGACGGTATAATCTTTGTAGCAGATAGCGCTCCAATAGCTCTCTATGAGAATGCCAAAACATTTAATGAATTGCGGTTTTACTTAAGTGGAATACTAGATAAGATTCCGCTCATAATAGCGATTAACAAGAGAGATTTGCCAGATGCTTTACCAATAAGAATTATTCTTAATTCCCTCAAGATAACCAAGCCAACACCAGTTTTCCCTACTATCGCTACGACTGGTAAGGGAGTCAAGGAATTATTTAGGGAAACATTTAAGCTCACCATGCTCGCTAGTTTCTTCCCGACATTATATAAAAGAGAATTGTTGCGAACCATAGAAGCATATAAAACTTTACTTCCAGAGGGTGTAACTAAAGAACCTCTTATAAAGTTCTAAAATCTGAGGATTTAAGTTACTGTGTTGTTTTTCTTAGTTCCAAGTACTTTACTTCTTATCTTAAAAATGTTGTGAGTAATATAATAGTTTTTGTATCGCAAATGCCCCGGCGGTCGGAGGGCTTGACGAAGCATATTGCTTGGATGATAAGTACCTCCCCAGCCGGGGCCACATTTTTAAATTAGGTGTCTTAACTAATTATAAGGAGGGTTTGCTTAGCAGATTTGCGATGATGATTCCTGGCGTTTCGGATGTTAATGAAGTGCTGTAGCCCGACTGAGCAATTTTATCACATAATCAATATTTCATAGATTCTCTGTAATTCAAGACCAGTAGTTCTAAGACCTGCTAGAAATCCATGAGTATTAGCTATTAACCCGCTTCTTACATAAGGTGAACCCATATTTACAGTTCCTTTCCCTGCTCTTAAACCAGTATTATTTTTTAAAAAATCGATTTCCTCATCCCTCATCTCTGGGTGCAATAATATACCTTTATTTGTCATGGTAGCAACTGTACCTATAATGGTGAAAGAGAAATTATAGGTGATGATTTCTACATCCAGGATATCCTCGATTACTTCTAGCGATTTCTTATTTTTTTCAGCTGTTTCAGTATGCATTAAACAATACTTATCATTCGCTAATAATAAATTACCTAACGCATTCTCGTAATTTTTCAGCGATAATCTCTCTATAGGGATCTCTAGGAACGCCTTAAGCTTTTTTATTTCCTCATCACTAGTTTGCGGAGGCACTAATAAACCATTCGAGTTCCCTATCGCTAAGATACCTACGATCGGTTCATCCATAATATTTTGAGTTATTACTGGAACCTCTAGAACCTCTCTAGCATCATTAATGATTTTTGATCTAAATCCATTGCCGAAAATAGCGTACTTATCTGTTGCTAATCCATATGCACCAATATTCCAGCTACCCTTATAATCAATTATTGAAGCGCGTTTCTTAGTTGCATTCTCCAATTCAAGCACCAATAAAATTATGAAAGAATGAATACTAAAACGATTTAATAATTTTAGCCTAATCAAAATTAGAGTAATAGGTGATCTTAATGGGCGAAAATGGTAAAAAAGCCGCAGCTAAAAAAGCTATAGAGTATATTCACAGCGGAATGATAATCGGTGTTGGAAGCGGTAGTACTGTCAAGTACTTAATTGAATTTCTCGCGAGTAAAATCAAACGGGGAGAAATTCAAGATTTAAAAGCCATCCCCTCCTCATACGACACAAGGATGAAGCTTCATGAACATGGAATAGAGTGTGTTGATTTGCTTGATTATCCCCAACCAGACTTAACCATAGATGGTGCTGACTCGGTCTACTTAGATAAAAAAATTCTAATTAAGGGGGGTGGTGGGGCATTTTTAAGGGAGAAAGTAATAGGGTATTCAGCGAGGAAATTAGTTATAATAGTGGATGAAACGAAGATAAATAGGCCTCATCCAGTTCCAATAGAAGTGTTGCCTTTTGCCTTAGGTTACGTAATGAAAAAGTTAGGATCAATAAGTAGAAATATTATAGTAAGAGATTGTAAAGGCAAGTTAAGTCCCTGTATAAGTGACAATGGTAACATCATCCTTGATGCTGATTTCAGTAATGATATGCTTGGTAAGGAGCTTGAAAAAGAATTAAACATGATACCTGGTGTGCTGGAGAACGGTATATTTAGTCGAAGTGCTGAGATAATAGTGGGAAGAGATAATGGTTATGTAGAAACCTATAGAATATAGTTGGTTAATATGGAGAATTATTCATTTATTCCTAAAAAATTACCAGTGATAAGTGGATATGATGCAGTAAATATTCTCCGGGAAATAGATAATGGCGTATTAAAAAGTGTTAATCTCTCCCTAGGTAAATACGAAAAAGTGCCAGCTAGCGTTAATGATAGCGAGAAAATTGTGTTAGAGTGGGTTAATGAGAAAGGTAAACCATTGCTTCTAGAGCTAGAGATTGAACAGTTAAAAGCTATTTCTAGAAAAGAATATAGGGTCTATGCGATTTATCCAGATGGATCCTTAATGCACTTAGGATACTTCATCGATAACAACTATTACCAGTTAATCGCAGTAGATCCCTATAAAGCACCAACAATAGAGATTAATGGTATAAGAATGCATAAAACTAAAGGAGTATCTCCACTAGATAATGCTAAGCAAAAAGTTCGTAGATTAAGAATCAGACAAGGAATGAAAGTACTAGATATTTGTACTGGACTTGGATATACAGCGATCCTAGCTAGTAATCTTGGCGGTCATGTCACTTCTATTGAAAAAGACATAAACGTGCTAAAGATGGCTGAATTCAATCCGTGGAGTGAGGAATTATCATCAGTAAAGATACTGCTTGGCGATGCTACCGAAATCATTAAGGAAATAGAAGATAATTCCTATGAAAGGATAATGAATGATCCACCACGTTTTTCTGTGGCTGGGGAACTATACTCTCTTGAATTTTTTAGAGAGGTGTATAGAGTATTGAAACCAGGAGGAATATTCTTCCAGTATACTGGTTTTCCTCAAGAAAAGTATCGAGGGAAAAGCATAGTTAAGGGAATAGGGGAAAGATTAAGAGCAGTAGGATTCATAACGAGATTTGATGCTACTGCTGAAGGTTTCATTTGTCGTAAACCAAAGCTATCTCGCTAATTACCGTACTGAAACTTAATTAACCTATATTTATTGCTACCACAGAATGGACAAGCATTTAGTGAGGCATCATATACTTTTCCGCATACCAAACATTTTTTCTTTGTGATTAATTTCTTCTTGATTCTTCTATCTAATACAGATGAATAAGGTATCCCTAAAATCTCACATAGATTCTGTATATCAAAGTCCTCTGACAGAACCTCTATATCATAGTTCCTTGAGATTAAATCAATAGCTAAAGCAACAATAGAGATATCCGTCATCGACAACTCAACTATACTTCCTATACTCTTAGCCTCAGAAAGTACCTTATGTATCGTTGACGGTGATGGATCAATTATAGAGATCTTATCTCTGATTGTATCAAGGATAATCTTAGAGTTACTATCCCTTATTTCCTCAATAACGCGTCTAGGTACCGCGATGAAACCATTATTAAGGATTTTGAATAATTTATCCTGATCTCTAATTAACCTTAGAAGACTGGATGTGTCAAGTATAAAGTATTTCCTCATTTATTTTCGCTCCTAACTACTTTATTCACCTCAACTAAAAATATAGCGAAGTCTGGACAGATGTACTCGCATAACCCGCATTTAACACATTTTTCTGGATGCGCTATCTTGACTGGGTGATACCCCATGGAGTTAATACGTTCCTTATCTATCTCCAATACATTAAAAGGGCAGATCCATATACACATCCCACAACCTTTGCAATAGGATTCATTTACGATTAACTCCTTCATCATCATCACTCCTCTTAATGAATCTCAAAATTGATTGATTTTTGGATTTTTCTAGAAACTTATTATAATCTGACTCAAATTACCTACCAAAGTCATTAAAAAGCCATCAAAATTTCTCGCTATAGTAACAAAGCATATTTTTTTGTTCAATAGACTAAAAATA
>JALWRR010000112.1:4808-16908 GCA_026993975.1 Promethearchaeati archaeon
CTGTTTAAATATCTTATGAGAAAATCCTTCTTAGCTTCATTTGTCAGTTTAAAGAAAAACAATGAGAGATAATATAAAAAGGATCCAGCAAAAGTGTCTTGAGAGATTTTTACTCCATATTTCCTAAAAATCGTTATCAGGGATTTACTGGGGTATACTGCCTTAATATTATCTCTCCGTGAAATAAAACCAGTATCAGAAGCAATTATAGCTAAGGTGCTACGAGGTATGTACTCTATCAAGCTGAGAATTCTTAATAATTTATTATTCACATATACGTATAGTAAATCAGGTTCAGATTCAATTAAATCAAAAATAGCTTCATCAACTCGGAATACATTGAAGAAATGCTTGATCGTCTCTACCGTTAACTCATCCAGACACCCAGTATAGGGGATAACCGGTTCATCTTCCCACAGTAGTCCAAAAGGAGTAATGAAGTATACCTCAACATCAAAAGTATTTAGACTCCTGAGCATTCTTATAGCTTCTATCAATCCCTGTAGTTTTTTTCTAGAAAATACTTGGATTGCTGAACTTGGTAAAATACCCTCTTTTTCCACGTGCTCTTCTATGAACTCCTTTAATCCACCAGCATTAATAATATCCCTGATAGAGATCTTACTCCTGTTATCACAGATATCTTTGAGCATAATGACAAAACGAAATTTTTTAACCAAATTGTACACCACTAGTGAGATAAAACATGGCTCATATTTGGCAATTATTTAAAATGAAATTAAAATCTTTCAAACTATATTTATAACAATTCAAGCGTAATGGGATACAAAATGGACGTTTATAGTACTATATTACAAAGCGAATACTTTAAGATAATCATGGGGTTTCTTGTAGGAGGAATTATTGGGCTGGAAAGGCAGTTTACAGCGGAAGAATTAGGGGAAAGAATGCCTGGAGTGAGAACTTTTGGTTTATTGTCTCTTCTAGGAACTATATCTGTGATGCTTGCTAAAAATTATGGTTTTATTGAAGCTCCCTTGCTTGGGAGCGTATTTGCAATAGCTCTAATTATTTTGTTCTCTGTGTTCAGATCTCTTTATTATGTTAAAGACACTGGAATTACAACTCCCGTTGCTCTGAGTATTAGTTTTTTTATAGGGTTATTGGTGGGTTATGGAGAGATAGTTCTGAGTCTTACTTTATCGATATTCGTTACTTTCATCTTAGCGATAAAGAAGACAGTAGCAGATATGCTAAAGAATCTGGAGTACAAAGAGATAAAATCGGCATTAAACATAGGAATATTGTCGCTGCTATTGTTACCACTGGTCCCAGATATAGTTGACCCGATTTTCGGAGTTATTAACATAAGAGTTTTCTTTACGTTTCTCGTACTAGTCTTATTTCTTAGCTTTCTAGCATACATGGCTTTGAAGAATTTGGGTCCTACACAGGGATTAATAACATTCTCATTTATTGGAGCAATCATAAATTCTGAGGCAGTCACAGCTAATCTAGTTAAGATAAGTAAAACCGATGTTTTTAATGAGAGGCGATCATACAGTACTATTGCTGGAGGCGTATTATTAGCTAATACAACAATGATAATTAGAACATTTTTCCTGACATGGCTACTGCTCTGGAATCAATTGGATTTGATTGCTTTGCTGGCTATAGTGTTAGCTCCACCAATCTTAATCGGCTTAGCGAAAACACTGTATGTGTTTAAGAAACGTGATTCGGATAGTATTATTCAGTTAATAGAGCTAAAGAGCCCACTATCATATGGAACAGCCTTAAGATTCTCGTTGATATTCGCGTTTATATCATTCACTATAGTTGGGTTAGAAAGATTAATTCCAAGTATCGGTTTATATCTCGGTAGTTTCCTAGGAGGCTTCATAAGTAATATAGCAGTAGTATTATCAGTTGTGTCCCTGTACACTGCAGGCAAAATATCAATAAATCAAGCTCTATATTCGATTATTTTTGGTACAATAGCTGCGATATCCGATAAAATAATTTATGCTAAAGCTGAAGGAGCTGACAGTAAATTAATTATAAGAATAGTATTGGATATTATATTACTAATAACTATTACACTAGCTGGAACCTATCTAATAACGCTAATGCATATAGAATGAGATGCCTTAAATGCTTGAGGATCCAATTATAAGCCTAATGGTAAACGCAGTTATGAAAATAGATTATCACAAAATAATAGAGGGCGGGAAAGAGTTAATTGGTTATAATCCAAGCGGTGATGAAACTCTAGGCTTTGATAAAATGATTGAGGGCCTAATAGTTAAATATCTGCGAGAAAATGGTTACAACGGACTTATCCGCGGAGAAGAAAAGGATTCGTATCTAGGTGATAAGAGAGAGGGAATATTAGTTATTGATCCTGTTGACGGATCCCTAAACGCTTTGAGGGGTATCCCATTTTACGCCACGCTAATAGCTCACGCTGACGGAGAATTTCTTGATGATGTTACTAGAGCTATAGTCTATGTTCCAGCTCTAAACAAGATGTATCTAGCGATTAAGAATAAAGGAGCATATGTACTTGAGAATGGAACTTTACGAAAAATTAGTATTCCAAAAAAATACCTACTAAAACCTATTATAGATGTCTCATCAGTTTACACCTTTAAATTCGCTAGAAATCTATCAAAGTACGGTAAAATTAGACGCATTGGTTCAATAGGTCTCGCTATCTCTTTTGCAGCGGAAGGATTACTAGATGTAGTTATTGATCTAGGGAAAAGAGCGAGAGTACCAGATGTGGCCGCACCTTTTTTAGTTTTGATGGAAGCTGGAGGAAAAATAATTAGGGATGAGGAAATACCATTGAATCCAAAAGCTAGATTGAATTTCATAGCGGGTAGAGAAGAGATCGTAAACGAATTAAAAAAAGAGTTATGGGCAGAGAGAAGAAAAATTAGTGACGAATCCTCATGAAACTCTGTCGCTAATAGAAAACGAAATCGCCCCGAATCCTTGTAAACTAGTTTTAATAGTAATGCCATGCGAACCAGCGGTCAATTTTTGTCCTTTAACTCTTATGGTTAATTGATCGCCAACATTGAAAATAACTGGTTTGCTTGAGGAGATATCGCCTGATTTTCTTTCTTCTCCTCCAACAATCACGTATATATTATCTGTATCAATCTTAGAGCCATCAACAATTAGCTCTATTGGAGCGATTATAGTAACAGGGGTTAAACCATTATGAAACATGAACTGAAATCCATCATCTACATTCCTTAAAGAACCCACTAGATAAATCTGAGGTATAACTGTAGGTAGCATACTCATCATGCTAGGAGGAACAACTGGTACAGGAACTGTTTTTGGAATTTGAGCTTGAATGGATTCTACTTGCTTGCTTATTCTCTCAATCTCCTCCGTTTTAGCCTTGGCCTCCTCCATCTCCTTAAGCTTAGCGAAATCTATAACGATTCTTATCTCCTTACCAGCCTTTATCTTAGCAGAAATATAGCTTGGATCACTAGGAAGCAGAAGAGTGCTACCAATAGTCTCTATGAAACCCTTTGGAATTGTTTCGCTCCATCGCTTTAAAAGAGCTGCTATCTCGCTACCTGTCATATCTTGATCAATTGGCTCGAAAGTCGCCCTAAATTTTCTAGACGCAACCTCATATACCGCGCTTCTAAGTACTCCCTCTACACCACCATACATGGCGCTTTTAGCTATGTTAGCTACGGCGGATAATAAGCCGAATCCGCCTTTTTTCTTCGCGTAAAACTCTAATTTATAGTTTCCTTCTCCATGTCCAGGTTCTAATGATTCATGAACAGTATACTTAGAGCCATCATTCTTCATCTTTTCAGCGGCTTGCTTTAATTCTCTAACTAGCTTGTTTATATCCATTATATTTCACCGAATTTCGCTGAAACCGCGCTAGAAACAGCTTTTCTAGCGCATAGGTTTTATTGAAAATATGTCTTTATTAAGAAATATAAAAATATTTTCCATTAAATGGTCATTGAAACCAGTTTTAAACTCTCATGGAGCGCTACGTAAAAAGGGATACGCTCGTTAATCTCACTACATGGTGCTCAAAAACGCTGTTAATTTATTCCCTAGATAAACCTAACGGCTTCTTTTAATTCCTCCTATAAGTGACAGAATCACCCATGATTTGTGAGAGAAAGTGGTGCGCCGGGCGGGACTCGAACCCGCGCCACCGGCTTGGCAGGCCGGCATCCTGCCTCTAGACTACCGGCGCAGTTCTTAGCTATATTGTTATTCCTTATATCATGGTTTTTAAGTTTTATTCACGTACATTTTTATCCTCCTAGTTCTATATGGTTTATATGTATTTTAGCTAGGTGTAAAAATTTGACTGCATCTTACTTTGAGAAGTTGTTCTGGAGTTTTATTAAAAATAGGTTTTTTGGCGGGATTCTCCTATTCATAAAATCTGATTCACTTCCATTAACCATTATGATTTCAGTAATAATTTTTCTTGAGTATTACCTCAAGTTCCAAACAATTATTGTTCCAGTATACGCTTTTTTATTAATGCTTATCGGTTTTTCGATGAGGAAAATCAGAGTTAAATTCGCATATACATTAGCTCTCTCCATAATTCTACTAGCTCTATTCTTAACTGACTATATTAATCTCATTGCTTTCAATAAGTTGATTAAAGTATCCTCAGATATCTATATTGCATCATTATACTCGCTAATATTCCTCTGGTTCCTATTTAACTCAATAATGCTAATAGTGCAAATAGCTGAATTCTTCGCATCTACTGTTGGACTATATCTCTTATGGGGTAGTGATAAGAAAAGGATATTTCTTACACCATTACCTCAACTAGCACTACTAGGAATGATTTACCTATGCATAAAGTTATATCAAGTGGAAATAATTGGCTTTTATCTAAGCATGTTCGCTATCATCTTTATAATTATTCTAATATACATCGCTCTGAGAAATTCGGGTAGAATCATAAGGAGTGCGTTAGCAATCTATCTGTTCTTTGAGGTTTATATGATATCTGGATACGTATACAGGTTCCAAGTAACACAAAATATGGTGGCATGGGTGTTATTGACATTACTGGCTACTTTCTTTACAGCCCAGGGTCGTGCAGCAATTATTGCTAAGGAGAAGACAGGTGTAAACGGTAATATCCTCGTGCTTATGGGTATCCTATTGCTGATTAGTCACGCTTTAGTTCCAGTAAATGGAAGTATGCAGCCTCAATTCGAATTATGGTGGCTTCTTTCTCTTCTAGCAACTATAATTGCACCTTTAGGATTCGTGGGTCATATAATGCTCACAGGGAGAATCAAGTATTATGTAAATAGAGATAACACGCCGACACACAAACTATTTCTAGAAGTAGCTACCATTGTAGGATCCAAAGTATTAACAGAGTTAGTTAAAATACTTTCTTCTAGCATAACGAATTTAGCTAAAAGTTTTTATCATAGCGATGACTAATAAATTAACTTTTACTTTCACTTACCTCCTTTCTCCATTTTGAAGAATAGAGGCCTACAATAAAATTTTAGCAACATTCATATATTCTCTACGTACTACCTTATTATTAGTATTGTTTTCATAATTTAGAAGGGTGTATTGTACTTTGGTTCAACTCACGATACCTGAGGTTCTAAGAAGGGCGATAGAGGAGAGCAAGAGCTTAACAGAATTACAGGGTGAATTACCACCAAAAGTTACTCGAGACGTAATAAATCATGTTAAGTTATCGGCAGAGAAAGCAACTAAGATTTCAGCTAACATCATAGCTTATAGGGAGAGAATACGTAGGATTCTTACAAAACAGAAAGCTCTGAGAAAATATGAGCGGGGAAGTTATATCGATCCATACAATATATCTGCTGTAGACGGTACCTACAAGGTAATAAGCACAACAATGTACGATATTATATTCGTAGGTGCGGTTTCTTATTCATTTAGAGAAGATGGGTTTAGGCATGAAATGTATACTATTATAACTCCCCCATCAATACTAAGTGAGAGAGTTGCGAGAGGATTAATGGTTCTAATAGAATTTAAGTTAGCATCCGAGAACATAGGTAACTATGACTTTGTAATACTGGACGGCTCTTATATAGCTAATTTCACAAATATAAGTGAGCTCATTGCGGCTCGTAAGATGCATGCAGATGACCCAATCTGGGAATCCAAGGATCTATTACTGGTTCTTAGGAAACTTAGTCGTAGAAAAATCATGTCAAAACTACTTAGGAACTGGCAAGCAATCGCATCTCCAAAAAAGCAAACAGGGAAAGTTCTCATAAGGAGGTATCTTAGCGACGTGAACCTTAATTCTACTGATGCAGCTATGCTATCACTTGTGCTAGAGCAGAAGGAGTGGGTTAAGATTCGTTGGGTTGGTAGCGATTTTCTTCTTGCAACCAAGCTATATGATACGGATATAACTCCAATTGATGCTGATTTTATTGAAGATTTCTTTAATAATGAGGGCTTAGATATTATTTATTTCAAGCCGAGAGAGTGGACTAGATCTTTTAAAGCTGAGGTACCGGGAAGAATTGATGAAAATAGAGTTCAGAAGGTTCTTGATCTGATTTATAGTCAAGTGAATAATCCATTAATAGAGGAGCTAGAACTGCAGTATCTTGCTGATCTCATGTGTTCTCAATTAACCAAGATAGCAACGTTAATGTTTGCCTCGGTTAAGAATGCTATGCAGCAAAAGTTCGCGAAGAAGTGGATCAATATGTTATTTACCGCGACTCGATATAGGACTTAGAGCGGTGAACGCTTTGGGGATAGAGCTAAACTTGATTGACTCAATATTAAGCGGCTTGAAACCCATTGGAACAATTAGCTCTCCATCATCTATCACAGAATTCACAATGGATATTCATGCAGAAAGCATATCTGACCCACTACTAGGTAAACTAGTTGTGTTTAGACATAATGAGGGAGATAAAAGAAAAATAGTGATTGCTCAAGTAAAGAGCATTGAGTCAATAAATAAGCTTATTGAGGATCCTGGAGTTAAAACAATGATACAGGCTTATGGCCCATTGCCTCATATAAGCGGTAAAGACACTAAAGTTGCTTATTTATCGTTAGTATCTGTGTATGAAGAGACCATTAATAGCGATGGAGAATTAGTTCTGAGGGAATCAACGTTAAATACGCCTCCTTCAACGGATTCCATAGTATATGAAGCCACGCAAGAATTAATTGAGCTGATTCCTCTAGAAAGCAAGTTTTATTTAGGAACAATATACGGCGGGGATTTACCGGTTCCATTCGTACTAAAGCATTATGGTTCACCTCCAGGTGGCTGGGGTGAAGGCTTTTCTTACGGGATATTTGGGAAATCTGGTTCAGGAAAATCAGTTCTAGCTGCAATGCTTATTATTGGTCTCGCTAGGCATCCATCAATGGGAATACTAATATTCGATACCCAGGGAGAATTCTCTAGAAATGCATTTAAAGATAGACTAGGGCTTGATTTTCATGAAATTATACAGAGATTAAAGAATGGTGGTCTTCACGTATACTCATTAGATGAAATAGCGTTAGAGAGCACTAGATCCCTCGTGAAATTACTAGATAAGGTTGGTTTTTTCGAGGATTTCGGTATACTTCAGTATGGTAAAAAAAGTATGTTGATTTCTGATTTAATGATAGCTTTGTCATCTAAATCGCCATCAAAACTAACATTCATGGATATTCATCAGTTCGTAAATAATTGGATTAGAAAGAAGTATAGTAAATGGGATGTTGTTAGAGATCGCATGGAGCCTAGGATCGCGAAAGATAAATGGGATCTTGTTATGGAGCTATTTGATGCATCGAAGAGAGTTAGTGTAGAGAGAATCGTTAATATGTTTGAAAGCGGGGAAGTAGTGATTCTAAATTTATCTAACTTCCCTAAATCAATAGAAACCCTAATTCAGATGCCTAGAGAGGAAATTAGAGCAATAATAATGAAGGAGGTCATCGATAAGGTAATATTAAGGGCGGAAAAAGAGTATAGAGCAGGAAAATTAACTAACGGGTTACTTGTTATCGAAGAAGCTCATAATTATGTCCCCTCGTACTTCAGAACTAGTAGGGAAGAAAGCGTTGAGCGAAGGGAGCTTCTATCGCTTATTAAGGATAGAGTTAAGGAAACTAGGAAATATGGAATTGGATGGATGTTTATAACGCAATCAACTGTTGATTTCAACAAGGAGATATATAGACAGCTTCATAACTACATATTCATGCACGGCTTATCCATCGGGGCGGATGTAGATAATGTTAAAAGCGCATTAGGATCTGATCTCTTCGACTTATACAAGACTTTTAAGGATCCCAAGAGAACTGGGAAATACCAATTCATAGTTATAGGGCCTATAGTCGGTTTATCTTCAACTGGAATGGCGATGGCTGTTGAGTGTTTCACAGATATGAGTGAGTTCCTTGAGATAAACGGACTTTTATGAGAACTAGTCTTGTACTCTTAAGCTCCATGGATACAGCTTTTTCATTCTCTCTAAAAGCTTGTTAACTTTTCTCTCCTCGAAAGTATCCCTATAATACAAGATCCCAACGAGACATCTTCTCCCTCTTTTAATCCTCTGATACATGGTTTTAACAGTACTTATTACGTCGTGAACCAGGATTAAATCGATATCTGATAGATCTATATCTCTTTCTCCCACAGGAGTCATTATTAAGACTGATGGCTTATTAGTTTTCTTGAATTGCTCCAAGATCTCCCCCTTATTAATTGTTTTTCCAGTGATTAAATAAACTAAGTGCCCTCGCTTCTTGAATTCTTCTAATAATTTTTTACTCACTCTAATGAAGGAGCATAGTACTGTCACTTTCCTCTTGCTTAGTAGCCATGATTCAGTAATCTCAATGGTTTTTTGGATTTTTAATGATTCCTTAGGGATTGCTTCATCTATAGATACCCCGAGGGATTTCTCGATTAATCCCCTTATCGATGGTTTTTTCAGGAATGCTGAGTAGTGCTCTGGAATGCTCGCAAATAGGAATCTCCGTACTAATGCCAGTCTTAAGTACCTGATTTTATGGAAATCAGTCTCTGGTATTAAAGCCAAACCCTTCTCGAGTTTCTCAATATTTCTCTCCGCAAACATGTTCCTATATTTATCCATGATGACGCTACCGAGATCTCTCATTTTACCACTAATAACTTTGTCTAGAGCCTGAATTTTAGGGTCCTGAATTCCTATCTTTCTAACTATCGTGTAATTCCTTACCAAGTATCTCCCTATATCAGTTCGCTGTATCAATGCGTCCATCGTCAATATAGTTAAGCCCTTGTTCTTCGGGAATAAGGAATTTATTAAAGTATCCATCTCGGGAACGAACGAAATCTCCCCATTTTCAAGCCTCAAGACATGCTTATCCCGCAGGGTTCCACTCATACCCACTATGCAAGCACTCTCGGGAAAATATCTCTTGAGCTCCGTCCATGGATAAACAAGTCTAATTCTCCTAACAGTTCTAGTTTCTCTTCTAGATATTTCCTTAGCTGTAGTTAAGGACCTGTCCTCAGGGACATTCTCGGTTTCCGCTACTCGCCTAACCACTTTATCTACTTCATTAATAATAATGATTGAGAATGTTTTCGCCGCATCGGGATTATTTCTCAGAGCGTTAGCTAGAGATATTGGAGTGGCTATTACCACTCTGCGTTCACGCAGATATTTATCCCGAAAATATTTACGCACACCAGATGTAATGTAACCTATTTCTTTCTCATTAATTCCTAGATCCCTAAACGTGTTTACAGTATCTCTTAGAGATGTCTGTGAGGGAGTAATTATCAGTATTCTATCTTCAGGTTGAAGTGCTCTAGTAAGTAAATAAGATATGATTCTCTTACCCATTCCCGCATCTAGCTCAACTATTATGTTTTTTTTCTCCCTCTTGCCTTTTAGTATCTCCCTAATTATTAAATCCTGATACATTCTTCTTTCGATCTTGTCTACATGCCCCATGCGAATCCCTTAATTTTCCTCTTGATCTTTAAGAATTCTAAAAATGCATCCTTAGCATCAGGGGTGAGATAATTAATTAATTTCCTGTTAATGAGCCTTGCATCATTCTCTGGTAGATTCACGTACAAGATATCTCCTTCCTTAACATTTCTACCAATAACTGCTTTGTCAATCGATATAGCGACCTCCATTCCGCGTGATGCTTCAGAAACATTTTCGCCCTCGCTCTGAATCTGTTTAATGGTGCCTACTTCCTTACCATCCTCCCTAATTAAAGTATATCCTGGTTTGATTTTTCCTCCAAGCACTCTTACTCCAACGATAGCTGGTTTACTTCTCCTAAAGACATATCCGGGTAGAATCATTATCTTACCAGGATAAACAAGGTTCTCAAGCATTTCTCTTCTAACTCTTTCTTCATACTCATATAAGTAATCATCAATCTTCTCAAATATCTTATAGATAACGTTATCAGATATTATTGGTATCCCTTCTTTATCTAATATTTCCTTTGCTTCGGGTAAAACATCAACATTGAAAGTAACTATTATAGCCCACTTAGGATCCCTCTCTTTAACTACGGATGCATGAATAGCATCCTCTTTATCCACATCACCAACATCAGCAATAGCTACTGGAACTTTAAGTTCTCGAAGTTTTCCCAGAATAGCCTCTAGTGAACCAAGAGTATCAGCTTTCAAGATAATTCCAGTCTTATCTGTTCTAAAAATAAGCTTCCCTATATCCTCTAGAACCAGCTTCTTCTTGCTCTCTATCTCGCTCTTGAACTCATCCTCTGGCAAATCTGATGAAACAGCATATAAAGGCGAACCCGCTAAAGCATCATCAAGAGATGGCGCAACAATTCTTACTCCTGCAGCAGCAATTATCTCGTTGACTGATTCAAATCTATCCCGGGGATCCCGTATTTCATCTAATGGTTTAGGAATCAGTAACCCCCTGACTTTCGTAACTATTATCCTTCCTCGTCCCCCTAGCACTATATAATCGCCGCGTCGAAGCACACCATCATATAGGATGACATCAATTGTTGTACCAGCGCCTATTGTTCTCCTGACTTCTAGGACGCTGCCCTTTGCTTCTCCTAAATCTAGCTTTAATCGATCTCCCATAAATCTCTGCGCTAAACCTATTAAAACAAGGAATAGATCAGCTATACCCTCACCAGTAACTGCGCTTGTTGGTACTATAGCTAAAGTCTTTCTGAAATCTGATACTCGATCATATCTATCTGCGGAGAAACCTATGTCATAAAACCTACCGATTAATTCATCTAAAACCAGATCTAGATTCCTTTTAGCAGTGTATGATTGCTTATTATACGAAATGAGGAATGGTGTATCAGGCTGGCTTTTCCAGCCAGGTAATCTATCTATCTTATTGGCAGCAACTATAAATGGAGTTTTACTTCGTCTTAATAATTCAATGCTCTCATATGTCTGGGGTTGAAAACCTGTCTTAACATCAATGACTAGTATAGCTATATCAGCTATAGATGATCCTCTAGCTCTCAAATTAGTGAATGCTTCATGACCTGGAGTATCAATGAAGAGTAATCCAGGAATAAAGAATTTGTTTTTATCAACCTTAACTATCCCATAATCAGAGAGAGGTCTAATTATCTCAAATATAGTTTCTATTGGTATGAAACTCGCACCTATATGCTGAGTCATTCCACCAGCTTCTCGAGCTTGAACAGCAGTTCCTCTTATCTTATCGAGTAGAGTTGTTTTACCAGTATCTACGTGACCCATGACAACAGTGATCGGGGATCGAACTCTCTTTTTTTGTTCCATTTTAGACACCTTTTGAATAAAACGGGAAAGAACTATATTTATCTGTTGCATAAGCAATTTTAACTCATAAGACTAACTTTACATTGCTAGGAAATTTAGTTGGCTTAAATATTGAAGTCGGTCGGAGTTTTTTTAATCACCTCCGTTTAAACGTTTCTTTGACATTACTCGTTTTTCCGCCTTGTTTTCAGCTTGCTCCGTGGCTTCAGTATTGGCTTGAATAATTGTTACTTGGCTTGCAGGACTTTCAATCTCTTGTAGGCTCTCGCCAAAGCGATTGTTATGGCGAGCATTTCTATAGATTTCTCCCTGAAC
>JALWRR010000113.1 GCA_026993975.1 Promethearchaeati archaeon
AAATGAGCAAAAAAATAACCACCTTAGATTCATTTATAAGTAAGGAAGAGAAAAAAGAAGAAAAAAAGGAAGAAAAAATAGCCGAGACATACGGTGCCGTACCGAGAAATCTACTCGATGAGAAAATGAAGAAGCTTAATGAAATAGCCAGAAAAAACCGTGAGGTCGATAACGCTAGTAACTTAATCCTTCTATCTGTGGAGTATGACTCTGAGAGAAATAAAGCATTAATGAAATTCTATAATATTGATACAAAAGAGATCTATTTCCTTTACGATAAAACTGGTCATAAGCCATATTTCTTAACAAACGCGGATGTAGAGGAGATTAGATCAGCAGCAATAAAAATGAGAGGATCGATTGAGAATATCGATAAAGTAACTAAGTATGATCCAATAGATGATAAGTGGGTCGAGCTGAAGAAAGTTATTGTATCTGATCCGCTCGCTGTCGGTGGTAAGAGCGGTTTAAGAAATTTGATAGGAGAAGATAGAAGCTGGGAAGCATGGATACCGTATCATCTGAACTATATTTATGATGCTAAGTTATGGCCATCAATGTTTTACGCTATTAAGGATGGAAAACCAGTAATGATGACTGATGAGAAAAAGATCGATAGAGATATCCTAGAGGTGTTCGCTGACGAAAAAGATTACGCTGAACTAGCTAAGAAGTATTTACCAATTTTATCTGCTGACTTACCTAATATAGATTTCATAGCTATGGATATAGAGGTAGCTGGACACGGAAGAATTCCCCAGATGAATCAACCTTATGACCAAATAATAGCTATAGGGTTCACAGGATATTCCTTTAAAGGGAAGAGAGCTGAGGAAGAAAGAGAGATATTTATTCTTGGTAATTATAAAGGCGCATCAAGCTATGAGCTGGGTGATATAAAGATAGTTAATAAGAAGAAGTATTACTTGGAGGGCAGGATCGAGTTTAACGGCAAGATAATTAATGCAAGGATATATAGAGACGAGAGATTAATGCTGCTAGACACTTTTAAGAAGATCTGGGAGGTCCCTATTCTCATAACTTTCAACGGGGATAATTTTGACTTAAGATACATCTACAAGCGAAGCGATCACTTAGGGATCCCCAAAGAATTAATACCGTTCAAAATAGTTAGTAAAGGAGAAATAAAAGAGGCCCATATGAAAGTCGGTATTCACATAGATCTATACAAATTCTTTGCAAATGCAGCGATAAAGACGTATGCGTTCGGTAATAGGTATGAGACAGTGAGTCTAGAAGAGATCTCTCAAGCCTTACTTGGCGTAGGAAAACTCTATTTAGGACTTGAAGAAATAGAATCTTTGAAGCTCAATGAACTAGCTAAATATTGCTGGCAGGATTCCTACTTAACAGCTCAATTATTTCTATACGGTAACCAACTTCCTCTAAAACTACTTATGGTTCTATCTAGAATCACAAGATTCCCTATACGGGAACTAAGCAGGCGCGGCGTATCCGCATGGATAGAGAATTGGTTTAACGCTGAGCACAGGGAGAGAAACTACTTGATACCAAACAGATACCAACTAGAGAAAAAAGAAGAGAGAGTATCTAAATTAGGGCCGAGACCGCCACCAATCATTACAGGAAAGAAATATAGAGGCGCTATAGTGCTCGAACCCAAACCAGGAGTATGGTTTAACGTATGGGTACTTGATTTCGCAAGCATATACCCTACAATAATTAAGATACACAACATTAGTTATGAAACAGTAGACTGCATCCATGAGGAATGCAGGAAAAATCGTGTGAGTGAGACCCCCCACTGGATATGCACTAAGAGAAAAGGAATAACATCGTTATTAGTCGGCTTAATCCGCGATCTCCGAGTAAAATACTTTAAGAAAAAAGCGAAACAAGAAAGCGATAAAAAGGAGTTCTATAACATAATGCAAGGCGCGCTAAAAGTATTAATCAACGCGAGCTATGGAGTTTTTGGAGCTGAGCACTTCCCCTTATACAGCTTATCAGTTGCTGAAGCAATCACAGCGCTAGGCAGACAGAAAATAAGGGCTGTGGTCGAAAAAGCGCAAGAAATGGATTTAGAGGTCTTGTATGGAGACACAGACAGTATCTTTATACATAATCCAAGGAGGGAGAAAATAGATGAGCTTATTAAGTGGGCTGAAAATGAAGTGAAGGTTGATTTAGAAGTCGATAAGATATATAGGTATCTAGCTTTATCAGCTAGAAAAAAGAATTATTTCGGAGTATTAGTTGACGGAAGCATCGATATTAAGGGTTTAATGGCGAAGAAGAGAAATACACCTGAATTCCTGAAAAGAGAATTCCATAATGTACTTAAGATACTTAGCGAAGTTAAAAATAGGGAGGATCTAGAGAAAGCAAAAATTAAAATAGAGAATCATATAATAGAGATAATACGAAACCTCAAGAAAGGCGTCTATTCCTTACAGGACCTAGCATTCAGGGTACAGTTAACTAAACCATTAAGCGAATACACAAAAACTACACCTCAACATGTTCAAGCAGCAAGAAAACTCAAAAGAGAGGTGAGACCTGGCGAGATAATAGCATATGTTAAGACTCGTGACGGCGTTATGCCGATAGAAGCAAAACCAAAGCCAAGTGAGATTGATTGGAATAAGTATATAGAATTCACCAAGTCCGTATTCGATCAGTTACTTGATGCATTAGGTATGTCAATTTCAGAAATAGAATCAAAAGCTAAGGGCGTTAAGGATTTATCCAGCTTCTGGACTTAAAGTTAATTAAGTTAGAATATTGAGGTGATAGAAATTATTAGAGATAACTTATTTTAATTTCAAAGCTTAATTAAATGATGAAAATCCTTAACTGAGCCTAAACAATGATGAGTTTCTGGAGCTCTGAAAAGCTGTTTATAATAAATCTACTCTAATAAACCTTACCCTAACCTTATTCTCATTGAGATCTATGGAAGCAATACTGGGTATTCCTGTTAAATACCCGCACAACTCCCCAGGATTAATAGCGATCGCAACTTTCCCTAGATCGAATTCATATGTCTTCTCCCTATTATTGCTTAAATCGGCTTTAACATCAATCACCTTTATTTCTCTTGTAGTCCTATCACATGATAATACTTTCGCTAGGTGTGTATGTCCATAGAAGATTATATCGTAATCTAGGCTCTTAAGGAGGGATTTAATTAGTTTTTCTGTTAATTCTATTGATCCAGCTCCATGCATAATCAATATGTCTTTTCCATCTAGCTTAGAGATAATTAAGCTTCCACCTATTTCACCTTTACTAATTCTAGTTATAATAGTGTCTCTATCGCCATCATTATTTCCCCAGACCCCCAGGAAAATAGAATTACTACCAATATGCTTACTGATAAGCGATGCTGTGAAAGGCGATACTAAGTCTCCACAAAACAAAATGTATGAAAAATCCTGTAAATTAATATTCTTGACAACTCTAAGCAAGTTATCTAGATTATCATGAATATCAGACAAGACCAGTATTCTCAACATCCATCACCTACCCAAATCTCTTCTCAACATTTCTCCTATATTTCTCTATAGCTCTTATAACATCCTCCGGTAACTGTTTTTTCGGTGCTGCTTCACGCTCCCTCGCGATCTCATCATGAATCTCACGTAATAACTCAAGATACTCACGCCTCCTATTAGCTACTTCATCTATTCTCTCAAACACAATCCTAGTTCTCTCCTCTGAAACCATTTCGGGGTGAAGAGAATTAACAATTCTATTCACTATCAAACCACGCTCCTTTGGCATAACGAACCCTCCCTGCCGCTTTATGTAGCGCCTCTCAAATAATTTTTGAATAATTGTAGCGTACGTTGATGGACGCCCAATACCTCGCTCCCTCATAATTCTAACGATTTCTCCCTCAGTCAATGGCCATGCTTTAGGTAGATCGACATAATCCACTTTTATTTCATCTGGAGATAAAGTGGTTTTTTCCTTGAAAAGAGGAATTGTTCTTGGAACAAAGAACTTCTTAAGACCTCCTATCAGAACTCTTATAAACCCAGCTTTCTTAAGCTTCACTATACCTGCTAACTCTTCGCTGATAGTCTCAGTCTCTCCATCTCTCTCGAACTCGATATCTAACTTAACTGTTGCATAATCAACTATAGCTTCCTTCATCTGTGAAGCCATAAAAACTCGTACAATTAGATCATAAACATTAAAAGCTTCCACTGGTAGCTCTTCAGTTAAAACGATCTCCCCCCTATCTAGCGCTTCTTTCAGATCATCCAGCATAAGAGGCCTAGTTGGTCTTATACATTCATGAGCACCCTCTTGCCCCCCACCCCATCTTCTGGGTGAATGATACTCTGGCCCGAAATTATCTAATACTAAACGCTTTCCTACAGCTAATCCAGCATCCGAAACCCTAGTTGAGTCCGTTCTTATGTATGTTATGAGACCTAGTTCAAAAAGTGTTTGAGCAAGTTTCATCGTCTTGTCAGCGCTATAACCATACATCGCAAACGAGAATCTGAGTAGAGAATCAGTTATTAATGGTGGTGGAGGTATAATCTTTTTCTCCTCTAGTTTCACTTCCTTAACAGTAATTTTATTTATCTTGACCTCTCCAGGTATTCTTACTTCAGCTCCAGCCCCCAAATTAATAATAGTCCATTTCTCTTTCTGTTTCCATAGATTATATCTCTCCACGATCCAGGATAAAACAGGGGACTGAACCCTACCTGCAGATAAATTCTTCTCACCCAGAAGTTCCTTTAATTCATCAGAGAGATAAAAACCAATCCATCTATCTTCGATTCTCCTCAGGAACTGTCCCTTCACTAGATCGATATTAATATCTCTTGGCTCATTTAACGCTTTCTCAATGGCGCTTCTAGTAACTTCATGGAACTCTATCCTGTAGATTTTTTTAGCGAAAGGTTTAAGTAATATGGCTGTATCCCAAGCTATTTTTTCTCCTTCAATATCAGGATCAGTACCTATAAGCACGATCTCGCTCTCTAAAGCTAGTTGCCTTAAAGTATCTATAGTGATTTTCTTATCATATAATTGCTCGGTTTCACCGCACCGTGGACATTTTAGGGGTATTTCAGGAGAATGCTTAACGGACGCTAAATGTAGTTGCAGATCACTTATCCTTCGCCTAAGAAAGGATTTTATTCTCTTAACCTTCTTATCAACCGCTTTATCATTCATCTCAGTATTAACCGTAATGTACGGTATGAATACGTAACCGCATTTAGCGCACGTAACCTTTGGCCCAAAAATAGGTATAAATCTAATATCAGAATCAACAGAAACCATTGCGACGCCATAAGGCCAGGATAATTCCTTAATAGTATACTCTCTCACAACCATTTCTGGGTGACCATTCTTCCTAACAAACTTGAATTTCGGTATGAAGTTATGTGTAATTAAATCGGTGATATGGCCAATCGTTGCTACTATCGTGGCCAGATACTTACCAATTATGATTTCGTAAGCAACTATCCCAGGCAATATTCTCCTAGTAGGTCTACCAAAGAAACTAGCTATAGTTCTAGCTTTAGTAGGAGACTCAACTATGAATAGACATGTCTGTAAATGCTCCTTAGCAGGCATTTTCCCTAATCTAGCTGTTCTAACACGCTCCCTATCTTTATCGATTTCCTTAATTAAATCATCCAGATTAATGTCCGATAAAGGTGTGAGAGAAGTCTCAACAGTCCACAATAATTTTCTGTCTAACTCCTGAAGCAATTGCTTATTATCAGGCAGTATTATTGATAAGCCCTTCGTTATTCCCCCTGCATATAGCCGTGACGTTCTTCCAGATGCTTGAATATACGTCTTCACATCCGCGGATAAGAGATTTATAATACGGCCACCTTCATCCTCACGCACCTCGAATGGAACACCTGCTTTCTTTAATTTATCTATCAGATCCTTCTCCGCAAGAACTTCTTTTAATTTACTAGCTAGCTCTAAAGTTAGCAATAATGTTAGGGACTTATGATCATTATTCTTACTAGCCCTCTCTTTAGCAACTTTAATAGCTCCTTCCATACCGAGAGAAGAAATTAAATCATTAGCCTCTGATTCAATCGCATTTATTTCATGAGACCTTAACCAAATTACATGTGATGCTAGCTCCCTAACCTTATCCAATAATTGTATTCTATCTGGAAATATATTGGCTATTTTTCTCAAGATAAATGATATGTAAACAGGATGCGGTTTAACATCCAGCCTGATACTGAACTGAGGGATCTTAATAAAGATAGCGTACCGTATCTTCTCTGGTAAATCTAGACCACGCACCAATAAGCCATACGGCGATGCCTTACCTATTAACACATCTACTTCTTCATTGATAAACTTAAGTACTGCTTGAACAACCTCGGATCCCTCCTCTGCCGATACTCCAAGCGCGCGAATACCTTTTTCATGCAATTTCCTCGACACTTCGTTAATTATCTCGTCACTATCAGAACCCCTTGCAACAAATATCAGGCCTCCAGGCCCTAACTTCTCCACAAACTTAACAGCTCTATCAATTAATATTTTCCTGTTAACCTCGATTTCTGTGAGTGAATCATCGTAAGTATCCGTTACATTACGTATACCTTCTCTCGAAGACCCAATAGTAAATCCAAATATTAATCTAAACAGTCTTCTGATCAAGACCCCTTTTACACGCCCAGTAGCTGAAGAAACAACAAGTATCCCTGCTCTTAATCTAGTATTAATTATTTCTGTCCAATCATCTTCATTAAGCATATATATCTGGTTTTCTCCACCTCCAGCACGCTTAATCTTATCTAATATAGATTTCATTTGCTTACTTCTATTGTATCCAAGTAAAGTTATCGCTCTATCTAGATTCTTCACATTCCTGAGAAAACTATCTACATCGTCTACAAACATAAAATCTACATATCTTCTATACCCTTTCCCCTTACCAGCTGCTTCGAATGCCTTAATAATATCAGATAGATTCCGTATAAGGAATTGAGAAGTAGTTACCAAGATCCTAAAATTACCAGTCTGCAACTTTTCTTTAACCTGCTTACGCTCTTTAACAGACATCTCAGATGAATAAGAAATAACGAAGTTCGTCCCTAACTTCTCCTCCCACTCCTTAATTTTACTTAAAACTTGATTCAGTAATGTTTTTGTTGGAAGAACGATATATGTTCTATAATCTTTTTTCTTAGCGAGATATAAAGCCATTATTATACCAAAAACGGTTTTACCAACGCCTGTTGGAGCTATAATAGCGAAACTTTGATTAGAAAGAACCCGCCTAGCCCACACTCTCTGAGCCGACCAGGGAGGGGCACCAACTAATTCCTCGAAAAATTTAGAGAATTCTTCAAGCTCTCTCTCCACATAATAAGCTTTCCTGAACCCTCTTAGCTCATCATTTGACTCTAAGATCTCGCCTAGTCTAATCTGAGCATTAGTTGGTTTTTCACCATAATACTTCTTCGCGATATTCTCGGGAATACACTCATCACACGCTAAATAATTATCTAATCTATAACTAGGAATCTTCCAATTACAGTTAGGACAACCACGCTCAAAGATAGCTAGAAGATCAAGCTTTTTGATATTATCTATACCATTCCTAAGAATGGGTTCTATTAATGGATCAGCGCCAAGAATCTTAATGCTCTTCTTTTTCACGCTTGAACCCTCGTTTAACAAGCCTAAAAGCCATCTTAAATGGAGTAAAAACATCAAGCAGATAATAACCAAATAACTTAAGCAAAGTCATCTGGCCCGTAGTGGGTAAAATAGGCATTCCAATTGTCTTAATCTTTTTCTCGGGTTCACTAAATATCGCTGAGACAACTAGTTTACTGCCGCATTTAGGACATGTAGCATCAAGAACTTGCCCTACATACTCCCCATCCTTCCTTTCCCTAATCTCCATATAACCACAATCAGGATTGGAGCAGATAAGCTTAACGAAAACCTTATATCTTCCCCCACCAGGAACAGCAATACTTCTTGATTCCTGTATGGCGACACCACCCTCCCTCATTAAGAGAGAACCTATAAATAGGCCGAATAAGAACCACATCCATCCCTGGGATCCTGCCATATTAGCGTATAGAACTGCTCCAACCATTACTCCTAAACCAGCTATATTGAAAATTATGCCAAGAATCCACCTCTTTCTTCTAAGTGAATCAAGAAACTTAAGATCCTCTGCACCAAGATACCTAACGATCTCCACTAGATCCTCCTTCTTCATATCCTTAATAGCCAATCTAAATCACCATGACTCTCTTAATAATAGGTTTTATATAAAGAGACAATAGGAAGATAATTTAATCCTTACCAAATAAATATCTTGCTGAGGGAGAGAATAAAAATGATTCCGGATTCCTTCAAGAAATACATATTCTATGAAAGAAAAGCCATGATAGAGAAGATGGCCAGAGGAGAAATTAAAGAAAACAACGATGTATACCTCTGGTTTACCCGCGCTCTACCAGCAATAGTCACAAATGGACCAGCGGGATTAAACGCGTCAATAAAAATGGTTGGATTCGTACTTAAGGAAAATTACCTCGATGATGCAATAAGGAGAATTCATGAACTAGCTAGCGAGAAAAGAAATATGAGAGAGATATTACAATTCTTACTAAACTACGTGTATAATGAAGAAAAAATAGATTTTAGCAAGCTAGCTACACTTGATCTAGCAAAGAAAAGAACTTGGAGTAATCTGAGGAATGGTGGCGAAGCTGTACTAATATTCTACACGCCCCCAGAAACATCATACATGGTTATAGCGGATACAGAAGTCCACTTAGAGGGATCCAAGTACTTTGAGTACGTTAATGCATTACACGACATATTCCATGTTGCTCCCTTAGCAGGAAAAATAGTTGGCAGACACCCAACATATATATTTAAGATAAAAGAAATATGGGATAAATCCGTAACAGCCTTCGGAAAAAAGATATATCCCTAAGAGAACAACAAGCCATTTAAACGCGAGGACGATAAATTTTTAAAACAAACACTAAAAAACACATCATTAATAGACTTAAAACTCGAGTACAAAAACAGGGAACTAGAAGCCTCCGTGGTGTAGCCCGGTTAAGCATGCGGGCCTCTCAACAAAACTACAGAGAACGGGAGAGAGCCCGCGACGCGGGTTCAAATCCCGCCGGAGGCACCACCACTCTCTTTTTTCCCAAAAAATAGAAGAAGAAATTTATTACAAAACTATGCAGCCTAAACCGCTAGAAAACAAGAAACAGAAAACATAAACAAATCAATCAATAAGATAAATTTAAAAACAAAAGTAAAGATAAAGAATCAAACATATAGAGAAACATAAAGCGCTCCCTAGGAGGAAAATAGTAGATCAACTAACATTAAAAAGGCCCGATGGTGTAGCCGGGTTAGCATGCGGGCCTGTCAGCCAAGCTAGGCAGAGAGCCCGCGACGCGGGTTCAAATCCCGCTCGGGCCGCCATCTTTCTTTATTTTTTCTAAGATAACTTGATCTATGATACTTCTCGAGAAATATGGGTACAAAAAGCATCTCACATAGTTAAATTTAAAAATAAAATCCGTTAGAGATAAAAAGAAATCAGTAACGTTAATAAAAGCTAGAAGCAACCAGATCAAATGGAATTGGTACTCTTTATAATATGAGAAAAGCCCCGGTGGTGTAGAGCTCGTCTCGATGAAAGATGAGAGATTGAGCGCACATCCCGGTCAAGCATCTCGGCCTTTCAAGCCGAGGACGCGGGTTCAAATCCCGCCCGGGGCACCATTCTCCTCTATTTTTCATTCCCGCGCATAATTAATATATTTAATCAATTCCAAGTGCTTCCCAAATTGTTGGTGCATCATCTGGATAAAATGTCTGAGGATCTTTTACGATTATAGCTATTTTTCCTGTTGCTGGGTGAACTGATCCAGGAACCCTTAATAACCGTACTGTATCCATAGTTACTTTTTTATCTATTCTTGGAAGCCTCTTTAACAACTCTCTCCATGTTTTTTTAAACAATTTTTTGTTTTGCTTGACCAGCATTGTTAGGTCTTTTCTCAAGAGAAGCCTTATAATCTTTTTTTGGTATGAAATTGGTACTAGTTCTTCAGGATTATCGGGACTTATATAAGTTGCTATAGCTTCTCTTGTCTCTTCATCAAAATACTTCGCGATTTCATCAGAAACCCACGCATGGTATCCTCTCCTACCTGAAAACACCCACGTGATTTTACTTAACCCGAAATCGTCTCTCAGGATCTCCTCAATCATAAGCGCGGCATCCACAACAAATGGCCAGCATTTAGGGCAGACATGATCTTTTCCCTTACCACATGTTCTGACATCGTCATAGTCTGTTAGATCTATGTCAAACACGAGCTCTCTTCCAAGCCATTTCAGTTTCGTGATCGATCTTCCTGGGGAAGGCGGTGGCTGGTATATCGCTCCTATATATGCTGCCTTCACTCCATTAGTTATCATATATTTCTTTAATTCAGATGGGGTTTTGAATGAGAGATTTCTCGTGAATTTATCTTCCCCATTATTTTCTATTAGAAAACCAAACTCCCTATTGGCGAACATTCTCGGCGTTATCACGGTGAATAATGGTTCGAACGTGAACTTTCTTGCATAGAATTCAGATAATATCTCCCTGCTTAATTGCCTCAATACTATACCCCGATAACGATTTTTCTTGTTCTCGGTCTTAGCTTTATTAGTAGCGTTGATCCGCATCGAGGACACATAACTAGGTTATAGTCAGCTAAGTATTCTTCCGAGAGTGTAAAAACGTGCTTGCACTTGAGACACATGTATTTTGATTTCGCTTTTGGGGGAAGATTCTCTGTTTCCTTAACCATTTCCTAGCACCAATCATTAGTCTGAATAACTTAACTATAGATAATTAGTTTCTGGATATTATATAAAAGGTTGGATCAGTAATTTATTAGGTTTTTTTGCAATGTGTCTCGAGGAATATTGTACTCTACACCGTATACTATTTGAGTTAGATCCCTATACTCAAACTCTACTAGTTTTAAGCAAATAAATACATCGAGAAACGTTGCGTAGTTCGGTATTTTCTCTCTCATTAACTCTTTTCTTATTTTTTTCTGCGCGATTAAATACGCTTTAGTCTCCCTCTTGTTTAGAATTAGTTCTAATACATCCTCATAACCCCTAAGCTGATTAATGATCTCACTCTTCCTTTTCATACCTAGAACTTTAATTAGTTTATCTCTAGATAATAAGTATCCACCGGGAATAATTAGTGATCTAGTTAACTCAGGAGAAAAACCATATAGTATGGGTCCCGTAACAGCGTAAATATTTAGGATATCGATCTCAATTCCAATAAGTTTTTTCAACTGATCTCTAACATCTATGAATGCAAAATTATTGATTAATTCAAGAAGCTTGCTATACCTTATCCTATGAAGCTCATACTCTAATATTAACAGATTCTTTTCCTCGATGAATCTTCTAGCTATCTCATCCCTAATACCTGAATAGGGATCATACGTTCTCAGAATCATCATTAACTGCTCTATACTGCTAGCTTTCATTAATTCGTCATAATTAATTGATTCAGTGCCAATCCTAGTGATCTCAATCTCATTACCAGAACTTACACCCAGCTTCCTTCCAATAATCCTCATTACATTTTCAAACTCAAGCAACCTCATGTACTCGATTATAAATTCCTTACTTGCTCCCGAACAGGAATTAATTAAGTTTTGAAATCTATCTATCATTACTCTCTTGAATCCAGAATAAAGAGCGGTAGCGGTTAATTTATCTATCTTATCAATATAAGTCCTGTAGTCGGTCATCATTAGTAACGATACGATATCTTTTAATTCCTTAGAATAAGCCATCTGTAAAAGAGACTGAACAGGAATTAATCTGGCGATTATTCCGTGAGCTTTCACAATCAAGTACTCGTCTATCTTACTCACCTCTCCTCTTCACAATGATATTCCTGATTAATTTTATCCTAATGAAATCCTCTAGATCATCCTCCTCTATCCTCTCCTCAATATACTTAGCTAGAGCCTCCATCTCAGGAATAATTATTTTCTCTAAAGCATTAACAATCCTATTAGTTCTCTCTAAATCACTAGCTATAATCTCAATCTTCATCTCCAGCTCTGAGACCTTAATTAAGTCTTGCAGTAACTCTCTCAACTCATATACGCTCTCCCTAACAATAGGAGGAAACTTATCCTTAATATCAACCTCCTTAAGCACTTTAACCATAGGTATTATTATCCCCATGATACTTACAGGCAAAATATTAGCTTCAAAGGAACCCCTAGAAACACTCGCATATGACTCAATTTTCTCACTCCCAACAACAGCGAACATCTCCCTGAACCTTACAGCAATTATCTCAGCACGCTCCATAACTTCTTTCCTAGTTGCCTTTAATTGCTCTAAGAAAGTAGTTAACTTAGCTGTCAATTCATCACGCTTCATTGATAATAGCCTATAGCCCTCTTTTATGATCTGAATACGCCGCTTAAGATCTAGAAGAAAACCCTTTGTAGGTATAACTCTCATACCAGTAGCCGACAAACCTAACCCTCCATCAAAAACCTCAACACAACAACAATGCAATAAGAAATTTAAAGCTTCACTAAATGCATGAGAAAGGCTATGGTGGGGCCGGCGGGATTTGAACCCGCGCTATAGCCCCTAAGAGAGGCTACAGTCCCGCGACCACCGGCGCCCAAAGCCGGCATCCTTCCTAGCTAGACTACGGCCCCCTAAGCACCTTACACAGTATTTTTCTAATCACTTACTCTTTATAAAGTTTCTCTTCCCTCACCCTAGCTAGATAAGCAAAAAACCTTCTTAGTATAATAGATAATATTACTGGCCATATCAGGGTAATAAACACGATAATTATAATGAGGAACTCGATGCCGAGAACTCTGTAATATACGATAATTGAATAAATCCCTATTAACTGCACTAAAATTAATAGAAAAAAGTAAGTAATCAGGAATAACTTGTTAATTCTCCTGTAGATCTCTTTTCTCTCCATTATATCCTCAACTATTAGTAGTTGAACTATAGAGTAATCCAGATTAGCAAAGCTATTAGAACACCATAGATAGCGATACCTTCAGCAAGACCTACATACAGGATAGTACGACCGAACAACTCAGGTTTCTCTGTAACTGATGCTAAAGCAGCTGTACCTGTCTTAGCTACAGCGTAACCAGCGGCTATAGACGATAAACCCGTTGCCAAAGCCATCGCGAGATAGGCAGTACCCTTATCAGCGGCCTCATCAGCTCCCTGAGCATTTACTATTAATGGGGCGGTTAATGAGTACATGAAGAGTGATAATAAAATACCTAGTAGAATCATTCTCTTAATTGCCATTATCTCATCCACCCTTAAAATTTTCCATCTAATTAAAACATTTACTCGTTTAAAATTTTTCCTTATACATAACATTATCGGAAAACAATCCCTAACACTTAATAACGAATATCTAAATATCTCTTGCCATTTCAGGGTAAAAAATGTTTAAGAAGAAGGATTCAAACAGATAATTTAAATGGCCTAAATGGCTGGCCAGAACCTCTATAGAACTTTGTCATGAATTCATAGAAAACTAGTCTCAGGGCCTGTATCATAACGATGACGAACTCTAGAGTAAGGGTAAAGAAATTCAGGAATAATAGCATTCCTAGACCCATACCTACTGATACTTCAAGCATCTTAGAAATAACTATAGCTAGGGCTGCGTGAGCGATATTAAATCCAGCTAATCTAACGAAAGAAAGCATATTTGAGAATGATGAAATCACTGATTCGAAAAGCATTCCAAACGTCAGCGCTATCTCCTCTCTCTCTACCACACTCTTCAGAATTATCATTATTACACTTATTATAAGCGTGATTATTGGGAATGTTAGAGTGACTTCAGGCCAGGAAAGTAGCTTAGATGCATCCATGGATATAAGCGCTGATAAATAAGAACTAATATTTACCCCAGGAAACTCTATTAACCCTGGTATAACTGTCACACCCACAAAAGCAAAGCCGAGAATAGCCATTGATAAGAACATTATTAGACCAGCTATGCCCTTCTCACCTAAAACAGCTTCAGCTATGTGACCATTCTTTAAGTGATTATACGTAGCTAGAAGTAAACCTATTGAAACCTCGATTATTCCAAGGAAGATAGCTAACTTAATTAACCAGATAATGTTACTCGCTTTTTCAAGCCATCCTGGAGCAAGACCAGGGAACAAAGGAGGTATTATCTCCTCGCTCAGGAAAACATCCCCTATTAAAGCTCCCGTTATGGCAGCGACCAAGCCTGCCCCAATCATTAATTTCCCAACGGATTTGATAGGTATTCCCATGAATTCCTTCGCTTTAGCTTTAACCATCAATATTCCAAGTAGCATTATGAATAATCCCTGGCCTAGATCCGGGAACATGAACCCGAACATTATAGTCCAAAGCAGGCCTGAGATTAAAGTGGGATCTGTTTCATAGGGATCTGGAATACCGTACTGTCTGACTAGAGATAAATACGCTTTAAACAATCTTGGTGTTCTAAGCACGGTTGGAGGTTTTTCTCCTGGGCTAGGATCAGAATAATAATATATGACCTTCCTACCTTTTTTCTTAACAAGATCCTTTAAGTATTTGTTAAGTATGCTTACTCTATCTTCGGGAATCCATCCCTGCATAATGCTCATCATTCGGCTTCTCAGCATTTTATTTTGTGTCATCGCTATAGCGTAAGAGTATCTTAGGACTTTCTCTAGGTATGGTAACTCACTAGCAAACTTCCTTTTAATGTCCTCAAGCTTTTTCTTAAGTTCGCTTATTTTTTCATTAATCCTGTTTATCTCGTCACTAATCCATTTTTTAGCCTCATCAAGTTTCCTTGGAACATCTTTAGGTATAGATATTTCCTCGAAATTAATAGAACTTAGAACTCGCCTAACATCATCCTTAAACTCTTTCAGTACCGTGATTAAAACTAGTGCTTTTTTCTTAGATAACTTATACTCCTTGATTAACACTCTCGGTAATAGTTTCAACGCCTCCCTTAATTTACTAAGATCCTCAAGACTCAATACGCCAGCAACCACATATATGTGCTCGAACTCACCGAGATGAGATAAATCTATACCAAAACGCTCCAATAGTCCTAACTTCTCCCTCAACTCCCCTATGCTCTTTAAACGCTCCTTCAGAGAATTAATCTCTGATTCATACCCATTGATCTCCTTCTCATATAGCGAGATCTTAGATTCCAGCTCGTAAGGATCAACCTTGCTCTTTATCTCTATTTTCGACTCTATCGGCTTTAAGAAATCAGATACCTTAGCTTTCAATGTTCTTATTCTATCCAGTAACTCCTGGTACTTATGTATATGCTCAATAGTAACTTTGCGAAACCCAGCTATCTCCTCTTCCTTTAATGATTTCAAATCAACGATACCGATTCTGCCTAGATCCCTTATAACCTCCTCCTCGAAATCGTTAAAAGTAATGATAGTAACTTTTTTGACAGGAACAATAGGCATCCGGGACACACCATAATAAAGAGATACTGGAAAGATTAAACACCAGCTTAAATATAAATCTGATGCTTTAATTAATGATTAATTCCGTACTTATCAAACATATCTAGCTGGATTTTTATTGGTGTCTAAATGTCTAAAACTATATCTAGCGCTAAGAAAGTAGATAAGGTACTAGCAAAAGTAAGGAAATTAAGGGAATCACTAACAAAGACAAAGAAACCGTTAAAAACGAAACTAGAGAATGTTATAGAGGTCAAATCGCTCCCAGCATCAGAGGTTCATAAAGAAGTCCACAGAAAGATAAATGAATTACTAAACAGGATACTAAACTATGAGGACCCTTACTTACTGGTTCCAGATAGATCTTCTGATAACGTTATTTATGATCCAGTAACGGATATGGTTTACTTAGGGAAAAAATTCAGGAAAAGAAGCTTCCTATCAACTAAATCCGCGCGCGAAACAACTATTACAACACGCGTACTAAGCATAATACACGAATTACTAGAAGCTGATATTCACGCTACTAAACGAGAAGTATTCTATAATGATGTAGTATTATTCAAGGATCAAAGAGAAAGTGATGAAGCACTAGAAGATGTAGCAGCAATGCTTGGAGTTGAGAGAAACTCGCTCCATGTAGTAGCAGCAGCTAAAGGAGCAGTCATCGGTAGATTAAGATTTAGGGAACAAGTTGGTAACGAGACTCACTTAATTGATTGTACTAGACTTGGTACCGGTGGATGGGCAATATCCCCCCTAGTAGATAGAATAAGTGGAATAGAGAGCGACGCTGAATTCATACTCGTTGTTGAGAAGGACGCAGCATTTCTTCGTCTCGCTGAAGACAGGTTTTATGAGAGGTATCCAAGCATAATAATAACAGGTAAGGGCCAACCAGATATAGGTACCAGGATGTTCCTAAAGCTCCTAGTTAAGGAGCTCAAGTTACCTGTTTTCGCGTTGGTTGACTCGGATCCATTTGGAGTGCATATAATGCTTGTTTATGCTGTTGGCTCAAAGAGAATGAGTTACGAGACACCATTCCTAACTATACCCGATATAAAATGGCTAGGTGTAAGACCAAGTGATTTAGATAAGTACGGTATACCAAAAACAGTTAGAATCCCTATGACTCCCAAGGATATAGAAAGAGGTAAGCAGTTATTAGGAGAAGAATTCATTAATAAGAGGCCAAAATATAGGGAGGAAATAGAACTAATGCTCAGGAAAAAGGAGAAAGCTGAGATTCAAGCGCTAGCAAGCAAGGGTTTCAGATATCTGACTCAAAAATACCTACCAGAGAAATTAGAGACTGG
>JALWRR010000114.1 GCA_026993975.1 Promethearchaeati archaeon
AATTATATCTAAGCTTAATCGATTTGCTCGTCTCGCTAAAATACCTAGTTTAATCAATTGAATTATCCCTCGAGCCTTATGAAGAGCCCCATAATAAAAAATTTTTATTCTCTTACCTCCTAAGACATCCATCTCGTTCAGGGTTGATTTCAAATGAACTATTTCTTCAGGAAGATAAATATTTGGAAAAATAACTTTTATTCCCCTGAGAGGCGAGGGAAGACGACCACTTAACGCGCTAGATACAGTAATTACGGCGTCAACCAACTTTATAAGCACATTATGTATAGATCTAACAATGTTTTTTAGAGCAGAATTAAATTCTAGAAATGGTATTCCCGGCCAGTATTCATGCGAATCTAGAATCAAGAATTTTTTCTCAGGTCTAAGAGAGAAATATTTAATCAATAATCCAGCAATGATAGTGTCAAAATCATGACAGTGAACTATTTTTACCTCCTGCTTCTTAAGAAATTCTCTTACGTAAGTTATAGCCATGAGATTAAATAAGATAGTGTAAATTACTCTCCTTAGAAATCTAAGAAGAAAAAATCCCCTACCCCTATAGGGTAACTTTATTCTAACTACCACTACCTTATCGTTTACTTTCTCTACGCTCTTTAATTTTCCTTCACGATCCCATGCTACAATAATTACCTGGAACTCATTCTTACTCAGGATTAGGGATTCTCTCAGCACACGTAAATCTGGTTTAAAAGGATTACTAAGCAGCATAATAACTCTATTCATATCGATCATGCCTCAAATTGCATCTGGTTACTCTACTCTTTTTCAGCTTTAATATATCTAGATATCTTTTCTACCGGGTTCTCTAACTTGTTAACTAGGCTTTTGGCTCTTCTCGATATTTGATTTAATTTAGATTGATTATTGATTAGATCATTGACAAGATTAATTACTTCTTTAACTTTACTTGGTCTAAATACTAATTTATTCCTGACCAAATAATCCTCAACCAGCGTTGTTTTTCCAGGATACATAGATATTACTGGTTTTCCTAAAAGAGCCGCCTCAGTATTCATAGTTCCTCCGCCACCAATTAATATCGTTGAGTAATATAGTAGACTCGCACCATCCACTACTTTATCTAACACTATAACTGACTCATAATCAAATCGCTCCCTTAAATATTCAATTTGCTTTTCATACCTAGGAACAATTATGAATTGGGCGCTGTCACCTAATTCCTTAATTAGACTAGGTAACACGCTATCTGAAACGGGAGCTAATGTCTTATTTAAGAATTTTAAGTAAGAAGCATAAGTCTCTGTCTCTCTGATAACGATTCTATATCTATGTAAATCTAAACCGATTTCATTAATTATTTCTGGCGATGGATGAAAATCTCGAAGCCAGGCGATTGGATCTAGACCCCTATAATGAATTATACATTTTTTATCGATACCGAATTTTACCCAGACTTTTTTTGGTATTACCCAGGGAGTAAATAAGAGCTTAGAAAGAGGAATTGCTAACTTAGAAACATACATAGAGTGAGGGGAATCACTTACAGAATAATGCGGGATACCGAGACCAAAAGCAATTCTGGAAGCCTCTGGTGAAGTAAATGATATGGCCTTATCTGGCTTCCAATTCTTTATTACATTCAATAACTCTCTCATCCGTTCGATACTCATTCTTAATTTATCCTCTAAGCTACTACCACCATATTTCCCTATAACCATGGCTTCTATTTTTTTCTTTTTTAATAAGCCATCTATCTCCCTAAACTCTCTCGTCGTCATTAGTACTTCAAATCCATCTTTCTTTAACAACTCTGCTAGTTTTGAGAAAAAAAGTATTTGTTTTGGTGTTAAAGCATCAATCCAAATTCGATTCATTGCTCTCAAGCTCGCAGTATATTTTCAAAATTAATTTCACTTCCCTCTAAAAGACTCTTACTTCGACCAACCCCTCTGTAGATTAAGTGCTTCTCATTAACCAGTTTCCTTACTTTATTTAAATCGAAAATGTTTCTTCCATCAACTATGATAGCTGGTTTCTTCATCAAACTAACTGCCTTTTCTAGATCTAGATTCCTGTATATTGAGTGATCGGTCACAAACACTGCACAATCAGCTCTCTGTAACGCATCCCACAGATCCTCTATTTTAGAAACACCAAATTCATTCTTCACTTCTTCACTCGTTAAGAATGGATCATGAGCATATATCTCTCCCTTAAGATACTTCAGCCTATTTATGATTGGTTTAGCTGGAGATCTTTCCACCGCCTTTATATCGCCTCTAAAAGTTAATCCAAAAATCACAATCTTTGATCCATTTATCGGTTTCTTCGCTTCATTAAGACTCTCTATTACGAGATCAACAATATGACTTGGCATTGCTTCATTAATAATTTTCGAGAGGTTTACGAATCTTAAATCTAATCCTAGTGCTTCTGAAACGAATTTTAGAAAGAATGGATAAACAGGAATACAATGCCCACCTACTCCTGCACCTGGAAAATGTATATGAGAATATGGTTGCGAATTAGCAGCCTTTATTATCTCTAGTACATCAACACCAAGTAACTCACTTAGTAAAGCTAGTTCATTAGCCAAGGCAATATTAACATATCTATATACCCCCTCGAAAACCTTCACCGCTTCTGCTGCTCGAGCATTCATTACAGTAATCACTCCTTTTTTAACAATAGCTTCATAGAACCCCGCAGCTGTCAAAGTACTTTTTTCATTAATACCACCCACGATCTTAGGGTAATTCTCAAGAAAATCCTTCAAAACTGTACCAGATTTAACTCTCTCTGGACTAAAAACCAAACCAAAGTCTACCCCAGCTTTAAGCCCGCTTTCTCTCTCTAATATCGCTCTAACAGGACCTTCTGTTGTTCCAGGAGGCACAGTACTCTCTAGGATTATCAGTGTTCCCTTGTCCATACCCCTGCCAATCGCCTCTGAGACCGAATATATAGCGTTCAATTCTGGTTTTCCATGCTCGTCTATGCCAGTCGGCACTATAATTGAAATTACGTCAGATTCTTTTGCCGCTTTCTCTAACCGCGTAGTAGCAGTAATTCTTTTATTATTCACAAACTCACGTAATAATTCATCGACACCAGGTTCATGAGGCAAGTAATTTCTTCCAGAATTAACCATTTCAACAATTCTCTCATTAATATCTACTCCAATAACCTTGTTTCCAGCTGAAGCATAAGCTAGTGCAAGTGGTAAACCAACTTTACCTAAACCATACACAGCTACTGTCACTTTGCCAGATTTAACCAGTTCCTTAATCTCTTCTTTGGATTTTCCAAAAATTTTCATTTTCATCATCTATTCTACTCAACACTCATTGCTATGATCTAAAAAATAATGATTATTCTTACTTTAGCGTTTTTCATAAGCAAGCTTTTTAGAATCAAATACCTTACGAGTAGTAATGAATTTAGCTGGATTTCCAATAACGACACTATTAGACTCTACGTCTTTAGTAACTACAGCACCAGCACCTATTACACTGTTTTCACCGATAGTAACGCCTGGTAATATGACAGATCCACCACCTATAACTGCCCCACTCATAATTTTGACGCCTACTAATCGATTACTTGGTGGATATTTATCGTTAAGAATAACTGCTCCTGGGCCTATAAACACGTTGTCACCTATCTCTGTAAGCAAGGGAATATATACGTTACTCTGGATATTAACATTATTTCCTATAACCGTTTTACCATCAATAATAGATCCAGTACCTATTTTTACGTGCGACCCAATCTTTGTATCTTCTCTAATTAATACATTATGACCCGTCTCTAAATTGTTTCCTATTTCCACATTCTCATAAATAATGGTTCCAGCCCGGATTATAGCATTTGAACCTATTTTTGCTCCCATACTGACTCGATCTATTTCGTCTAGTAATTCATGCTCCGTGCTAATGGCTTTTAGTAGGCTTTTTTTAGATGGATACCCGACAATAACCCCTGTGTCTAGAAATGTATTCTCACCTATGCGTGATGCACCAAGTATCATTGCGTTTAATCCGATCTTAACTTTACCCAATAATGTTGCCTTCTTCGATATGAAGTATTTCATAGAAAAACACCAGTATTAACGCCGGAGAAATTATTCAACTTAAATCTTAATTAGAGAAAATAAAATTTTTTATTATGTGTAATGATGAATATTCTATATTTCCTAGACTTCTTCGTAAGTTTCATAGTATTTTTCCATTTTCAATAACTCTTCTGAGATAATTCTAAGATCCGAGTCTAACTGCTCAGAGATATATGATCTTAATGCTTTAATACCTTGATTCACCTTATTCACCATATCCTTCCTGATCTTTTCAACATAATCCTTATTCACAGCATATTCTTTTACAAAACCCAGTAAGTCTTTCAATTCATTGATAATCTCGCTTACTTGCTCTTTAATAGCTTCTAGTTTCTTGATTTTATTTGCTCCTATCTTAGAATAACCTCTGACCTCACCAGCTATAGAGATCACGTTTGATAAGAAATCATCATAGATAACAGCAAATTCATTCAATGCATCTATTAGTGATTTAATTAAGTCTCTATTAATGTTATTTTTGAGCTCAATAAGATTCTCTTCCACATAAAGTTCTAGCTCTTTGACACGATCATAAACCTTCCTGAACTCGCTTTTGATCTCATAACTTACATCATCAGGTACTTTCTGGCTCATTGAACTCCTCCTCTGAAACCTCTTGAGATTCCTCCTCAGATTCCATTTCCTCCTGAATAATTGGAAGTTCTTTCCCCTTATCCTTAAGGAATTGATACCTCATGAATATTCTATGTAGTCTCTCTATTAATGCTTTCATATTTTTCTCACTTATTCCTCTAGCCTCTCTCTTTATTAATTCTATTAACTCGTCTTCATTATCCAAATCTGAAGATAACGAAAGCGGTATTTTCCTCCACTCTCCTGCAACTTTTTCGTCGCTAGGCTCTTTCACAACTAGAGTAATACCTTCTGGTAAAAATACAATGTTCGCAAAGTACTCTTGGGCTAAAGGACATAAGTCTAGATCGCAAATTCCAAATGAGTATTTATGTTGGCATAGTATTTTATTTTCTTTGAACTCCCTATAAGCACAAAAAGTTGTTGAATACAATACTTTCTTATCTAGAGGTAACATTGACATTTTCGTCCCCTCTCTTCTCCAATAATGATTCCTTTTTAGATGAGAGAAAAAGTAATTAAAAGTTATTTTAAAGATTTTATGTTTTTAACCTTAAAAAATATACCAGGAGATATATCTTATAAGCTCAAAACAGCAAACCTTTTCGCTATTTTCGTAAGTAGGATATTAAAGCTTTTTTCAACATTCTCGCCTGTTTTAGCGGAAATCTCGATATATTCTGTATTAAACTTTTTTGCAAGAGAGTCACCATAGGTCTCAGGAATCTTTCTATCGTTAACTAAATCTTTTTTATTACCAACTAAAATTATAGGAGTATCTGGATAAAGGTACTTAAAATCTTTTATCCAGTCTTCTAGAACTTCTATTGTTTTTGGTCTTGTTAAATCAAAGACGAATATCGCTCCATGAGACCCCTTATAAAAAATCTTCCTTAAGAATGAAAATCTTTTCTGACCTGCTAAATCCCATAATTGAACTTTCAACGTTCCAGAAGTCGTGTCTAAGTACCTAATAAATATGTCAACGCCAATAGTCATTTTGTAATCGCTGATATATCCACCACCAGATAAGACATTAGCAATAGTTGTTTTTCCTACATAAGCTTCGCCTAATATGGGAATTTTAAGTACATTTAGTATGCTAGGCAAAGCGTATTTCTGAGACGCAACAACCATTAGATAACACCTTACAAATATTCAAAAATCACGATCGATTATTCTATAAAAAAGAAGAAAACATCTAGAGATTTCATGGATAATCTGGTGAAACTGATGCGATATAGTGAATTAGCTCACCCTATTGATTATCGTTATGGGGATGAAAGATTACGGAAATTATTTTCTCCAGAAAACATCGTTAAAACATATGCCTATTTAGAGAGCGTTGTGGCAGAGGCACAAGCAGAAGTAGGTATAATCCCTAGGGAAGCAGCTATTGCAATAAAAAGAGCCGCTGAAAAAGTTACATTTGCGGAAGTTTCTGAGGAAGAGAAGAGAGTAAAACATGATATAGTTGCTCTTGTTAATGTTTTATCCAGGAAAGCTGGTGAATGGGGAGAATATGTTCATTACGGTCTAACTAGTTCAGATATCAAGGACACAGGAACAAGCGTCATATTAAGAGAAGCTCTATCTATAATTCAGGAAAAATTAAGAACTTTTACGTTATTACTCTCTGAGAAAGCTTGTGAGTACATTGATTTACCCTGCGTAGGTAGAACTCACGGTATGCATGCTAATATATATCTACTTGGTCATAAATTCGCTGTTTTCTTAGACGAATTTCTAAGACATATAGAGCGCTTAGAGGAAGTAAAACACCGTGCTCTAGTTGGAAAGTTTTCAGGTGCAGTGGGCATACATACCTCACTTGGCGAAAAAGGAGAAATGTTTGAGAAACTCGCTTTAGAGAAATTAGGTCTTGGAATATCACTAATTTCCACGCAAATAATTCCAAGGGATAGATTAACTGAACTCCTTTTACTTCTATCAATGATATCAAGCAGTCTTGATAGGTTCGCTGTAGAGATCCGAAATCTACAGCGTACTGAAATATCTGAGCTATATGAACCATTTGGTAGCGAGCAGGTTGGATCGTCAGCAATGCCTCACAAGAGAAACCCAATAATGTCTGAGAATATTTCTGGCATTGCTAGGATAATACGTAGTCTTTCCATAGCTGCTTTAGAAAACATGGTATTGTGGCATGAGAGAGATCTCTCGAACAGCTCTACTGAAAGGATTATGCTACCAGAAATATTTCTGTTGCTAGATGAGCAGTTATCTAAAGCAATAAGAATTTTGAAAGGGCTCACAGTTGATACCAAGAAAGTATTGCAAAATATTAATTTGACACGTGGATTAATTTACTCAGAGGAAGTTGTAATGACCCTTGCTAAAAAAGGATTTGGTAGGTTAAAAGCTCATAGACTCGTTAGAGAATTATCTTTCAGAGCACTTAGAGAAGGAAAACATCTTAAAGAACTACTCTTAGAAAATCCTGAAGTATCTAGCTTACTTTCTAATAAAGAAATTGAGGAGATATTCGAACCATCTAAGTATATTATAGTAGCAAAGAAACGTGTAAAAACAATTATTGAAAAAGCCGAAAAAATATTGAAAACAAAAATAAAAACTTGTTAACCATGCGTGGCTTAAAAACCCTTAATCACTAATGCCAATGAAAATAATTGCAATAAAAATAACATAGCTCCTTCATATTTATCCAGTCCTTTGTCAGCTACGGCTTGTCTATAGAAATACAGTGACATGCTGATAACTATTAGCTGAAATGCAATGTATCTTGTTATGGGAATTAGCACTATTATGCCAATAATACCTATTACAAGCATTAATAATTGGATTGCACTAGCTAGTAAATTTCCTACACTTGCCAGCATTTGGCCCCTACTTGCAAAAACTAGATTTAAAACAGCATCGTAAATTGCGCTAGCTGCGCCTATCAGCAATGCTGTTAAGACTAAGGGATCACCGAATTTAGCTAAAATGCTTGAGTTATTCAGTAGTAAGGAACTGGCTGTATCTGTGAGAAACTCGCCTCCAAGGATAACCATTGCGGAACTAATTAGTATTATGGTTACAGACTCAGAAACTGTAAGTTTAGGCTCTGATATGTAAGATGGTTCACTAGCATATTTTATTTTCCTCACATTCACGGTATAAACAAGATAACTAATGGGTAATATGAAAGCTACTTCTCTAGGCAAGTAATATACTGTTGATAATCCTTTTTGAATAAAAGCTTGAGTTATCCATAGAAACGCGATTAACAGCGATGCCGCCATTGACCAATCAATAATTTCAAGTTCCTTACTTAAAACTGCATCGGGCATAGCAATTAGTTTTCCTCCCTTATACGCTATTATTAATCCAAGCACCATAAAGTTGAAAGTCATACTATAAAGAATCGTCATAATAGCGAGTTCCTTTAGGATGAGCTCATTGCTAGTTAGTGCTAAATAGAAGAAAAATATTGTGAGAACTATTTCCCCTAGAATAACCATTAGGCTCGTAATTACACCTATAACATACTCGGAGAAATCAAAATGCTTTCCCAGATTATTTACAGCTGTAGCTAACCACTCGCTAGGCCGTGATACTAACCATGCTCCCAGGAAAATACTAGAAACTAGGTGAATGGTCTCTATCTCTTGAACATAACTAATTATGACAAGGAATACTAACAATACAATCAATACTATCTCATAACTTTTTAGTTTTATGACTTTTGTAATAGAGGTTGACTTAAATCTATTCACTATAGATCCTTTCCTCCCGCGAAAATTATTGCTTAATTTTAAGGCTAAGAAAAGGTTTAAATTAAATTCAACTAAAAAATTTAGCGAGTTTTTATTGCTTTAGTTAAGTTTTATTTATTCGATTAACATATTTCTTTTTATCCAATATATTCTTTTCTAATAAATAGGGATTTATTATGAAAGTGTGTATTTATGCATCTCCCGGATTCAGTGAAATAAAGAAATACGTAACTGGCGTTCTGAGAGCTCATGAGATTAATTATATTATGTGCGATGAAGAAATCAATGAAGAATGTGATTTTGTCTTTGTAATTGGTAGAGATGGAGATGTATTACGACTTTTTCTACTTAACCCTAATTTAAATAAACCAGTTTTAGGAGTTAACATTTCTGATACAGCTAGTTTTTTGACCGAAGTGAAAATAAGTGAATTAAGTTCTGCTGTAAATAAAATAATCAACGGCGAGTACTCTATTGAGAAACATGTACGAGTAATGGCGACTACTGATGATTATACTGCATTTGCACTTAATGAAATAGCTATTTTTCCAAACAAAAGCGCGACACTAATGGAGTATGAACTCTGGATAGATGGCGAATTGGTTTGGAGAGATTACTCTGATGGAGTTTTAGTAGCTACGCCGTTAGGTAGTACCGCATATGCAATGTCAGCTGGTGGAGTTTTTATACATTCAAGTGCCTGTGTTCTAGAGATAGTGTCGGTTAATTCAATTGACCCATCTAGAAGACCACTCATAGTTTCATGCAATTCTGAGATAAAATTTAGAAATATTTCTAGCAGGTTCAAACCAGTATTAATTATTGATGGCGCAACCCGAAAAACTGTTAAAAGTGACATAAGAATAATAAAGGCGCAATCACCTGCATTACTAGTCAAAATAAATAAGGAGGAAACAATTTTAGATAAAATTAAACGCAAAATAGAACAATCAAAAGATATACTAGATTTGCCTCCGAGCGCTAAATTTGTTCTTAAAATCCTTGAATATGAGGGGGAGTTAACCCAGAAAGATATAGTGGATAAAACATTTTTACCCCCTAGGACTGTTAGATACGCACTATCTATACTTCTGAAAAAGGGCTTGATAAGAGAGCGATATGACTTGAGTAGAGATGCGCGAAGGAAAATATACTTCATACCGAAAACTAGAAAAAGGCAATAATTGATATACTCGCAATTAAACTTGTACATCCTTGCTATTTCTCGTACTTTTAAAAAGTCATATAAGAATTAACTTAATTAAAGCTATAAAGACTCAAGCACAGGTTTTTAATATGGTAGACGATCATTTCATTATCGCTAAATCAGATGAGATAAAGAGAGGAGAGACAACGGATATATACTTTGTAAGAACTGTTGATATTCTGAAAAAAGATAAGTTAGATAACGTTATTGTTTCAGCTGAATTTACTATAAGTTCAATCCCTAAAAACTATGGATGGATAGTTTTCGCTGGTTTACGTGAAGTATTAAAGTTACTAGAGGGTCTCCCAGTAGATGTATATGCAGTACCAGAAGGAACTATACTTCCTTCCCGAGACATAAATGGTATCCGGATACCCGTGTTAACTATTCAAGGACCTTATGCCAAATTTGCTATTTTTGAAACACCGATTCTAGGTTTCTTGGCGGCGGCATCTGGATACGCATCAAAAGCGGCTAGGATCAGAAAGATTGCTGGCAAGAATGTTCTGTTACTTAACTTTGGTGCACGCAGAACTCATCCTGCTATAGCGCCATTCTGTGATTTTTACTCCTATATCGGTGGTTTTAACTCTGTCTCATGCATTAAGGGAGCTGAATACTTAAATAAGAAACCTACTGGAACAATGCCGCATGCACTTCTGATAATATATAAGTTTATGACTGGAGATCACTCAAATGGTTGGAAAGCGTTTCATAAATATATGCCCGAGGACGTGCCCAGGATACTCCTAGTAGATACTTTCTCTGACGAAATCGATGAAACATTAAAAGCTATCGAGAGTATTGGCTATGAGAATACGTGGGGTGTTCGATTAGATACTCCGGGGAGCAGAAGAGGAAACTTCGCTGATATAATCAGGGAACTTAAATGGAAATTAAAGGTAAGAGGATATGATAAAATAAAAATCGTTGTCTCTGGAGGCATAAACGAAGATAATATTAAACCATTAATTGAAGCTGGAGCTGAAGCCTTCGGTATCGGTTCTGCTATAGCTACAGCACCCTTTATAGATTACGCCATGGATATAGTATCAATTAAAAAGAACGATTCATGGATCCCTATAACCAAGCGTGGAAAATTTGATGGAATAAAGCAACTTTGGAGGTACAGGAGTGATAATAAAATGTATTATAGAGTAACTCTACATAATGAACCTAAACCTACAAGTAATGCTGAACCATTATTAGAAAAAGTTATGGAAAACGGCAAGATCATAAAACCAATCAAGAATCCTGATGAAATACGAGAATATGTGCTAACTCAACTAGAATACATCAACACTACAAATCATTATCCCTGGTACTAAAAATTAAGCTAGGATTAAATTAACTAACCAAAGAAAGAATCTAAGGAAGACTGTACTCCACTTCTTTTTTCTCTTTCTAGTCTTTTTCTAACATCGTTTAGCTCCTTTTCTACTCTACTGTGAGAAAAATCAAATTCCTCTGTAAGCAACGCTATGATTTCATCGTACTTAGGTTCATTAAAGACGATTTTATAATCCCGATTAACAGGCGGATTCAAAAAAATATCTTTTAGTTCTTTCACATCGATATCAAAATTCCAGTTTATAGCACCGCTTTTAATAGCTTTTTCTACACTACCGAATTTCCTAATTAGATCCAGTGCTTTTTTAGGACCAATACCTGGTACACCCCCAGGGTTATAATCGGTCCCTAAGAGTAAAGCTATATCAATCAACTGTTCTCTCGTAATATTCAGCTTACTTAGCAATTCATCTAGTTCATATATTGTAGGAACTTCCTTTTTTTGCACAGACATTTTGAGATTTCTAACAACTTTCTTAGCGCCAAACAAGAATGAATCATAGTCTGGAGATGAAACAGCAAAAGCATCTCCATTATTAACAATGAATGCTGCTTGTGCTTCTCCATCATGAGGCGCTTCAACAATTGGTACCCCAAATAACTCTAGTAATTGTTTCGCTGTCTTAACTAATTCATCAGTAACTGACATAGCTTGCTTCGCAAACTTCTTAGCTGATACGAAATCCCCCTTATTAACTGCTTCTAAATATTTCTGAAGAGCTTCCTCTTTTCTCGCTTTTCTAATCTCTAATTCCCTCGTTTTCAATGGATGCGGAGGGCCATCAAAAACAAAAATCGGCTTTATGCCATGTGCTAGCATTCTAGCGGTTCTATTAAAGAGACCTACTAGATGTGAAGTTATTCTACCTTTAGAATCATGCAGATAACCTCCTTTCTGATCACGTATCGTTGCGAGCATCTCGTATATTGTTGGTAATGCATCAATAGCAATTTTCTTGCCCTCTAAATATGTTACATCGATCTCTCGCCCTATTTTCAGCTCCCTGATGATAGGACCTATTTTCACACCCAAAGCTCTACACCGTTAGCACAATACATAGCTCATAATTATAGTTATAGTGCTCACTCATCTATTTATACATTAATAGTTCCTAAAAAATGATCTCAATTAGAATGAAGCTAGCTTCCTTGAACCCCTATTCCAACGTATTTATTTACTATCTTCTCTATTTCTTTTTCTAAATCAAGATTAATTATTGAAGCTACTAGGAATAACTGAATAAAAGCTTCTAATAATACTTCCCTTGGGTTCTCTTCTTTAAGAAGATCTGCAGCCATTAGCTTCGCAGAGAATACTAAATTCAATTCCGGATCCAGACTCTCTATGGGCCCTTTTATTTTAGCTATGCTCATTACATTTAATAATTTCTTTAAATTATCCTGCAATTCTCTGATCCTCATTTTGAACACCCCTATGACTATTAAACGTATTACATAAATAAATAGTAGATAACATCTACATGTCATGTGAGAAATACATAATTGAACAATATTCAACGTGTCTAGTATGCTTAGTGAAGTAAAACTAAAGATCAGGTTAAGAAATACCCTATTTATTGCCTCTAAGAAAGAGAACCCATATTGGCGTGCATTTTATGCAAGTGGATATGGCGTTATAGATAATGATTCATTAGTTTTACATCCCGTGGAGGTTCTTTACCTCATAGAAAATGGTAAGGGGATGCTTCTCATTAATGATGATAAAATTTCGCTTGAGGATGCCTATAGATTGATTAGTCGCAGAATAAGAGACATTTTAAGACTATATCTGGTTTACAGAGATATTAGGGAACGAGGATACATTATAAGACCCCTGCACAGTGATCTAACTCCTTTCGAAATATACGAACGAGGAAAAAATCATCTACAAGATGAATCATTTGCACTTATTCTTGTGGCTGAGGCCGGAAAAGAAATCAGACTTGAAGAATTATCTCAAGCTCTCAAGCAAGCAAAAAGGTATAATAAGTTATTAATAGTGGCCTTGATTGATGAAATTGGAGAAATAACATATTATCAAATCGACGAAACATTAGTTGAAGAAACAATTTTAAAAATATATAGAAAGTAAATCTCTAGAATTCACCGCCGCCCATACCGCCTCCTGCACCATATCCTTCCGGACCACCCTTACCCTTCTCTTCCTTCTTGGGCTTGCTTGCAATGATGTCATCGATTCTTAGTATTGTTATTGCTGCCTCCGTAGCGGTAGTTATTACATATTTCTTTACTCTTAATGGGTCTAGTAAACCAGCCTCATACACATTTACTACTTTTCCTACCGATGCATCGAAACCATAGTGCCCTCTCTTCTCTTTATCGAGATTAGCTTTTCTTAACTCTGCCTCTAATTCGATCACGTCACCGCCCATATTCTCAATTAGAGCTTTTGGTATCGCCATTAGGGCGTCTGTGTATGCCTTAATTACAAGTTTTTCCTTTCCAGTTAAGGAAGGATCGCTGTCAGCCCATTCTCTTAGGTAATGATATAATGCTGCTTCAACAGCTCCAGCTCCTGGAACAATCCTTTTGTCTTCAAACACATCTTTTAGAACATTAAGCGCATCCTTTATTGCCCTCTCAGCTTCATCTGTTATATGCTTACTGGCTCCTCGTATCAGTATCGTAGCTGCTCTAGGGTTCTTGCACTCAGATACGAATATCATCCTGTCCTCTCCGACCTTTCGTTCCTCTACTAGGCCAGCATAACCAAGATCCTCTTCACTTAAATCTTCTAGTGAACTAACTATCTTAGCACCGGTTGCGCGACTAAGTAACAACATATCTGCTCTTCTAACCCGTCTCGCTGCCATTATTCCGTGCTTAGCCATTATATCTTGTGCTGAGTCACTAATTCCTCTCTGACAGAAGACTACATCAACGTTAAGATCTATTAAGCGTTTAACCATTTTTTCAATCTCTTCTTTCTCCTTTTGCTTTAATGTTTCTAGCGCACTTAGATCTCTTAAAGTAATATTGCTTGTCACATCAGCTTTCTCCATTTCTATGTTTTGGTCTATTAGGGCAATTCTAGCATTTCTCTTAATCTTAGGCATTTCTTCATGCACAATCTTTTTATCAATAACCACTCCCTCAACTAGCTCACTATCCATAAGTGTCTTTCCTTCTTTTTGAATTAGACTGATGAGATCTAGATCTAGATAATTCCTATCTGCGTCATATCCTAACTTAGCAGCCTTGTAAGCTAATTCAGCGAAATACTCTCTTACATCATGTGGCAGCTTGCTATTTAGCGAGCTCACAGCTACTTTTATGAGTAAATCTGCATCCTTCTCCACATCAATTTCTTTAGTTAAGTATTTTTCCAGAAATTCCTTTGCTTTATCCATTGCTTTCTTATAGGCATTGACGATTATTATTGGATGTATTCCCTTATCAAGTAGTTTTTCAGCTTGTGCTAGTAGTTCACCAGCCAGAACCGCAACGCTTGTTGTTCCATCTCCCGCTATGCTATCCTGTGATTTAGCAGCTTGAACCATTAATTTTGCAGCTGGATGCGCTACATCTAGCTCATCTAGAATCGTTGCTCCATCGTTTGTTATTATAATGTCTCCAAGAGAATCAACTAGCATCTTGTTCATTCCTCTAGGTCCCAGTGTTGATCTAACAATTTCAGATACAGCTCTAGCCGCATTTATATTGCCATAAATTGCTCTTTTACCCCTTTCTCTCCGAGTATCTTCTTTTAGAATTAAAACTGGAATTTGCGATGTACCCGGCGCGTATGCCATTTTATAATTCACCTAACGAACTTTTTCATTTTTTAAAATCTAGAGAATCTACCTAATTTGTGTATCAAAACGGTCTTATCTATATTTAAGATTTACTTTTTGAAAAAACTAATTTTTAAGCAAATTTGTTTAAAAATAGTTATTTTAATCTCGCTACTTACGCATGCCCTCGTAGTATGTTTAGATACTTTTTGGCATCCTCTAGTTCTCCTATTCCAATGTATATTGCAGATAACAATCCTAAAATCTCAGGCCTTAAACCGTATTTGCTGATTATAGATCTAACAATTCTTAGTGATTCTAGATCTTTACCCAGAAGATATTTTATTAAAGCTTCATTATACATAATAGCGAATACTGCTAGTCCATTTTCACGCATCTTTTTAGCTATTTTCAGAGCTAAATCTAGATAACCGCATTCTAATACATAATCTAATAGCTCTGATAGCTTTACGGCATCACTAGTTCTATCAATGAGATTATTGAACATTTTTTTGGATAAATCATCGCACCCAAAATCATGTAAGCTTTTTGATAAACTCCCTAGAAGACTAATTGTCTCATTTTGTTCATTAATAGATAAGAATAAGTGAACCTTTTTCTCTAAGTCTCTACATAATGGTTTTACTGCTTTGTTTATGAAAAGCTTAATTTGATCTAACGACACCTTGTGATCATCAAATATTTTTGCATTCTTTTTGAGAAACCTTCTAAGCTTAGATAACTTTTTCTTAAGATGCCTTAATGTTCTCTTGCTAAGATTCCTATCACTAATTAACTCAAGAATCTCATTGATATGATTACGATACTCGTTAAGGATTTCGTTATAGTCTTGAATCATTCTATTTAATCTCCTTTTGAATAGAATTGGTGCCGGGGGCGGGACTCGAACCCGCGAGGTGTAATCACCACCAGGTCTCGAGCCTGGCGCCGTTCCAGCTCGGCAACCCCGGCGCCCTTAATTCTAGTTTATTATTACCATTATATCTTGAGTTTATCTTTTAATTCTTTTTTCCTAATAATGTGCTTTGGATGAATTATGGATACAGCGTATGTATCTAGTACTATTTCAATGTTTATTATCCAGTCTGGGTTACTTAAATTAACTTTTCCCAAATTAATTCTATTCGCGATTACTTCTATTAATTTAGCTCTATTTACCTTGCTTTCATGTTTATTTATCTGTATTTTCCAAGTTTCGTTACTTGAGATTCTGCTAGAACCCTCTTTTTCTATGAAATTAAGAACAGCTTCTAACTCACTAGATATGAACTCTATTGGGACTATTCTTTGCGAAAACCTCATTATCCAGGGTCTCTCACTGAGATACTCTCTCATTCTCTCTACCGCTAAAATAGGGTCATTTTGAAAGGCAACACCGAAGATCCCTTTGAGTAGCTTTTTATTCTTTTTTATAAAAATTATCTCAGCATTATCACATATACTTGTTCTTCGCAATATGTGCCATATCTCACTTGCTGCATCTAATTCAAACCTAGTTATGGCAGTGACTAGTAATTTAGTATCTAGCGGTAACTTAGAGACATAACTCATTGTTAGACAGCCTATTCTGATAACTTATAGCATATCATTAATATTGATTAAACATTAGGTGGAGCTAGATTTTTTTATAAATATAATTGAGCAGCTCATTTCTCTCTAAAGTACTTAGTTTTCTACCGATTCTCTTCTCAAGAACCTCATCTAGCTTCAAAACAAGTTTTCCATATCTCTCTTCGACAAATCCAACTACTTTAAGAATATCTATGATTCTTTCATCAGTGATCGCCAATGCTTCCTGTAGAGGTATTTCTCGCAGCTCTATTAGTTCTCTTATGAGAACTCTCGCTGCT
>JALWRR010000115.1 GCA_026993975.1 Promethearchaeati archaeon
CCGCTAAAACCCTGTTAACAATGTGGCGGAGGAAGTCTATCTTCCTAGCCATACTCTAGACCCCCTCTCACCGCAAGGCGTGAACTGCAGCTATTAAGCTAGTCGGGCCCCCTGCAAAGAGGGCTGGGGCTCGCCTAATGGCTAGGCTACGCTCAGTCATAGTCCACGACGACGTATCGTTTATTGAGATTAGGCGTGGCGAGGGAATCGATGGCGGTGACACGATAGTTGTTGGTGTCGAGCATCCTGGCAGTGAAGAGCCGAGTGAGGGCTACTACTTCCTCCCATCTTCAGCCTTAAGGCTCAACCGCTACAGATTGAGGCTTAGTGTTGCGGACATAGAGGTGCGCGTGGACCCCGAGATAGCTAAGATGCTTGGAATGATTCATCCAGCTAAAGGAAAAACCACGGTTAGATCCGTGTTCATTATAGATCCACAAGGAGTATTGAGATTAATACTAGAGTACCCGCCTGAAGTCGGGAGAAACATGGATGAGCTCTTGAGAATAATTAAAGCTTTCCAAGTAGCAGATAAGTACAAGGTAGCTATACCAGCTAATTGGCCTAATAATGAGTTGATTGGAGATCAAGTGATTATTCCTCCCGCGTCCGATGTTAAGACTGCTAGAGAGAGATTATCCAAGTACCAGTGTTATGATTGGTGGTTCTGCTACCAGAAATTATAAATCTCTTTCTCTTTATTTTTTAGGTTAATAATAAAATGAGATATGTCATTATTCCTAGATAATGTAATGTTATAACTATTATTCCCGATTTTCTTAGGCTTAATTTTGCTGTAGCGCTAACAGCTGATATTATTAGAAGTAAAGCGAAAATCTGAGTTAGAGCGTATAAAGCGCCTTCTATAATTTGGTTATTTGCTAGGAGCGTTAGGATGAGTGGTGATATATTAGTTAGCATGAAGCCTAGCATTAATCTTATCGCTAATTCTAGGAATGGTATGGCCCGCTGATAAATTATTCTAATGAGTATCTTAATTACTAGTGCTGATGATAACCAACTTATTATTGCTATTATTACTGGGTGCACCTTTAGGTTACTCATGGGGGCTAGGAACACGAAGAATTCTACGTATCTCGGTGAAAAGATTAGTGGGATTAGAGAGATAGCGTATATTATTACTACGATCATAAATCTATTTCTTCCCTCCATTTTCTCAATTAATTCTCTGGGAGTGAAATACTTATGAATACCTACATCAACAGGCTCAATCAGGAATGTATCCATGAATTCAATAGCTTTAAAACCTTTATCAGTAAGCCTATACAACTTATTCTCATCTTGATATATCAAATCACCCAGTAATCTTAAATGATGATAGAGAACACCAGCTTTAGGCTCGATTTTAGCTAGTTCTTTATAACTAACAGCTCCTTTCTCAGCTATCTTTCTCAGAATCGCTCTTCTCGTAGGATGACCGAGAGCCTTGAAGATATCTACTCCCCTGTTGCTCAAAAAGATCCCCATTGAAGGAAGTATGGATCGTTTGAGAGTACATAATTAAAAAAGAAAAAAGATTAAAAATAATTTCTTAAGAGTGGTTTCTTCTCGAGGCTACATAACCAATTACAATTATCGTAGCGATAACGCTAGATATTATGATCAAACCATTTAGTCCTTGCATGAAGCTTGGAATCTGTATGTTTATTCCTCCACCACCAGGCTGCTCTGATACAATTGATATTATTGCTGTGGACATTGCTAAGACGAATGATTCAACTGGACTGCTGCTCTCAATAGTATTGCTATCTTCACTTGATAATGGATGCTTGTGCTCATGATCTATCGGTACTGATTTAGTTACATTGAATGGTAGCATCCATCCTGTAAACGCGTATTTCTGCAGAAACATCATTATCTTGTTCATCATCTCTTGTTTAATAATATTGTAGTAATTATTCATAGTTTGATTATCGTAGAGAGTTGTATTCTGCATGTCTTCGTCGAATTCCTGCTCGAAGTCGTGTTCGAATTCCGCCTCATTAACATTGATCTCTAATGATATATTCCTGTAGATTATCTTGAACTCATGCACTATGTACTCTAATCCAACGCTAACATTGACTCCACTACCAACTGTTGCATTCGGGCTAATCGGTACTTCTATCGATTTTAATCCTTCTTCATTCCATACTAACTCATATTGCTGTTCTCCTTCTAGAGCACTGCCAGTAAGATTCACGTTCCCTATAACGCTAGTATTAGCGATTATCTCTACATCGAATTTCATGTCAACAGAAACATTCGTATTTAACTCTAGTTCGGCTTCAGTCTCTGTTTCATTATCAAATTCATATGATAACTCACTATTTAGTGAGAAGTTACCTAGATGCATCACTACATCATTAAAAGTCTCGTTAAAGTACCCTATTGGTGTCTTTAAACTAATATTCCATGATTGAGAATACTGGCTTAAAAGCTCTAGGAGAAAATGGAATTCATGTTCAAATTCACTCTCTTCTTCTCCATTCCATTCCTTAGAAAGCTCCATCTCATGCTTAAAATCTATCTCCGTTTTTAGGTACTGTTGACCATTCAGAACGAAGAATACGTTTCCAGGCAAGCTCTCTATTCCGATTTGTATTGAGATGCTCTCCCCTGGAGTAGCCTCTTTAGGCATTATTATTGTTAGATTTACTGGGAGTATTGTACCTGTAGTTGCATTTATTTCCCAACTGTGATACAGGTAGAATTCAAAACTAGTATTAAAGGTTGCTCCAGATATGCCCCATGAGGTCTCTGTATAATTATCTATCTCTATTTCGCCAGAACTATTAGCTGTAGTTATCCAACCGAGATCCCTTGTTTCAGAATAAGTATTTAAGTTACTTGCTTGTGCATTTGCTTTTGGTATAGTAGCTATTACTAGTCCGAAAACTAAGAGCGTCGTTAATAAGATCGCTTTATAATGATTCATTTTTCCATACACCTTTACTTGCAATGATTTTTCGAATTATTAAATGGGATTGTTGTTTTATTTAAATATTCTCTTATAAATGAATATAATTAATAATTATAGAGAGATATAGCAAAGTTATAGAAAAATATAATCTTGAAACTTCTTGGGACAACTCTATCTTCGTTCTCTAAAGGACTGATTCTTAACGTAATATTTAATTTTTGATTACTGAAATTAGGTTTTTCTGGTGATAATGAATGTCGTGGGTTAATAAATTATTCATTGATAATGCTGAGCTATTTATTAGGATCATGGAGAAAAAATGGGCGCAAGCAAAAGAAGAAGCTTATGCCATAGCTAATATTTTGGGTAAGAACAATATTTCTCAGGGAAAGATCCTTGATTTAATGTGCGGTAATGGGAGGCTAGCTTTGAATTTAGCTAGGTTTGGATTTGAAGTTATCGGATTGGATTTATCAGAGGTATTGATTCGTGATGCTGAGAGGAGAGCGCATGAACTGGGAGTTAAGGATAATGTGAGGTTTTATGTAGGAGACGCAAGGGAACTATTGAGAATACTGAGTGATGAAGCACCATTCGACGCGATCATAAATGCTTGGTCATCGATAGGGTATTATGACGAGGAAACAGATGTAAAGATCTTCTCTGAAGCAGCTAAATTAACCAGAGAAAATGGTTTACTTCTAATTATAGATACTGTTAATAGAGATGCTATATTAAGGGATTTTAGGGAGAATGGTGTAGATGAAATAAATGAATTAATTATAATCAGAAGAAATAAGTTTGATCCAGTTACTTCACGCTTATTAGCTAGATGGGAGATTTATGAAAAACAGGAAAAAGACTTAAAATTTATAGCTGAGATCGATATAGATCAGCGATTATATAGTCTTCATGAAGTTGTTGACATGCTAGAGAGAGCTGGATGGAGATTCATTGAAGCGTATCATAACATCCTTACTGGAGAGAGAGCTAAGTTGTATTCCCCTATCAATATCGTAGCTAGGAAAATCTCTTGAGTACTCATATCGGATCGCTCGATATAATTTCTCCAAAAAATTCTTAAGAGTAACAATAGGATTTCGAAGCTATGAAATTAAGTTTCTTTGAATGATATATATTTATTTATATAATTGAGACTATAAATAATATCTGGCTTATCATAAATTATAACTAAAATATCTTGATTATTGGTGTTGCAGATGAAAAGTGAAACCAGGGAAGTAATAAGACGGGAGATACTGAAATTACTGAGAGAAGATGAGGAATTCAAATTAGCAATGATAGGGGCTCTAGCAGAGGGACTTACAACTAGGGAAGAAACTAATCAAATACTTCGAGAAATAAGAGAGTTAAGAATAGACTTCAATAGACGAATGGAAGAGATGAGACAAGACTTTAATAGACGGATGGAGGAGATGAGGCAAGCCTTCGATAAGAGGTTTGAGGCTTTTGAGAGACGGATGGAGGAGATGAGGCAAGCCTTCGATAAGAGGTTTGAGGC
>JALWRR010000116.1 GCA_026993975.1 Promethearchaeati archaeon
ATTTATCTAGTGAGGAGTCAGAGTTGAGTTTTCCTAAAATACTTCAGATAGAGCCGACTAATAACTGTAATTTCAGCTGTATTATGTGCATGAGAAATTTCTTTAAAGCAAGTTTAAGGCATATGAAAATGAGTTTGTATAAAAAAATTATTGATGAAGCTGTGGGGAAGGTCGAGAAACTTGATCTATATGGTCAAGGGGAACCATTATTTCACCCTAATTTCATAGATATGGTTAGTTTGGCTAGAGAGAAGCTAGGTTCGGATGCGAAATTATTTTTCTCGACTAATGGATCCTTGTTTAATCCAAAGATAGCTGATAAATTAATGATGGATCTAGGAGTTGATGAAGTTTCTTTCTCTGTGGATACAACCGATTTCGCAAAACTTGAGAGAATCAGGTTAGGAGCTAATAGTAAGATAATCTTTAATAATTTGAGATATGTCGCTGGATTAAAAAAGAGAGATAACGTTGATTTCAGGTTAGGTGTGGAAGTAGTTGTAATGAAGTCTAATATAGAGGATTTACCAGATCTCGTCAGGAATATGGGGGAGATAGGTGTAGATTTCATAACTGTCTCTCAATTAATTCCCTATACCGAGCAATTCGCTAAGGATGTGATATATCTAACAGCTAGTCGAGAGATAATAAATTTAGTAGGGGATATATCTAATCTCAACTGGGATGTCGTTAAGAGAGCTGTATATGAGAGTTTTAATTTTATATATGGTCAAAAAATAGAGAGAAGCACTGAATTAAGCTTAAAGGAAATCTGGGGTAAGGCGAAGAAATTTGATCTCGAGGTAAACTTACCGCTCTTAATAGAGAACAAGGATTTGGTTCGGATTATTGTTAAGGGTGAGGAAGTATTTCGAGAAGCTGAGAAGATAGCTAGAGAGTATGGAATTGATCTAGATTTACCAAAGATATTTCCAAGCAGTAAGGATAGGAAGTGCCCCTATGTGGAGAAGGAAGCTATGGTGATTCGCTCAGACGGTAAAGTAGTACCATGCTTTAACTTTATTTATACTCACCCGGTATACGTGAATAATCACTATAGGATAGATAGGGAAGTAATCTTTGGAGATGTCAATAATCAATCTATCGAGGAGATATGGAATTCAGATAGATACGTTGAGTTCCGTGAGAGACTCAAGAACATGCAGAAGAATGTTCCCTGGTGCGGTGATTGCCCATACTCTACCCTCGGATGCTGGTTCATTAAGGATAATAAAATGGATTGCTATGGTAATGAACCATCTTGCTCCGAATGCCTATATAGTGCTGATATAGCGAAATGTGTTATTTAATTTCTTTTTAAAAAATCATAAAATTTTAAGAAAATATAGGATTTCTCTAAGTAGAATAATTCATTATTTATATGGACTTGAAAGTGTTTGTTTTTGAGGTTTTATGAGCTCTAAGAGGAAGAAACATGTCATTGTACCGCCTCTTATCATTTGGAACAAAATTATTTTCAAAGAAGTTCATATCTGGTCTTATCTCAACTCCTCCTAATATTGAACGGCATAAGCACTATATAAGATCTATTAAGCGTAAGCACATTGCTCTATACGTGCATATTCCATACTGTCTGGAACCCTTATGCCGTTTTTGCTGCTTTGTGAGATATCCATTGCGTAGAAAAGCTGACATGATTAATTACGCTAGTGCACTCCTAGAGGAGATCGAGTGGTATCATGAGAATTTGGAGGAAGCATCGATAGGTTCTATTTATTTTGGGGGAGGCACACCGACAATCAATATTAGTGTGCTTGGAGAGTTGATTGATTCACTGCGATCCTATTTTGGGGATGTCCCAATCACAGTTGAGTCGAATCCTAGAACACTTGTTAATGGTGAGATTGATGAGTTAAAGTCCCTTAGAATCAAGAGGTTAAGTATTGGTATCCAGAGTTTCCAGAATTGGAGATTAAAGAAGATGGGTAGGTTCTCGCTCCCAGTGGAGGAGAACAAGAGGATTATAAAGGAGGCACTAGGGAAGTTCGATACAGTTAATATAGATATGGTGTGGGGTATTCCTGGCGACACTGTTCAATCAGTTATTTATGACGCTGTGGAATCATTCAAACTTGGTGTTGATCAAGTTACTTTCTATCCAATAATGCCACCACCCATGAAAAGTAAGGTCATGCCGGATTACGTATCTTTACCGATAAGGGAGGAGCTAAAGCTTTATAAAGCTCTATTAGTAACAACTCTGAGCTATGGGTATAGGCCAGATACCCCCTGGTGCATGAGCAAGATAACAAAAGGACAGCAATTAATCGATGAGTACATCACAGAGTACTATGATTTCGTAGGTATTGGGGTTAGTAGTATAGGTAAGATTGGTAATTATGTTTATGTGAATCATTTCTATCCTGAGAAATACATTAGATCCGTGAGAAAGAAGAAACTAAGCGTTACTAGATCAATACAATTAGGAGATATAGATCGAGCGTTATTCGATATCCAATCCTCTTTATTCGGCTTAGGGATTAGAAAGCCAGTAAAAATAATCTCGACAACATCATTTATACTGTGGAGCTTAGTTCACTTATTGTTCAATACCTTGGTAAGTCTCAGGGACATTCACGAGAACATACCTCTGCTTTACGCACTGCACTTAATACAGAAGACTCTATATACTGGAATGAACACGTTGCGTGAAATAGGGATGCGATACAAGCTGTAAAATAAAATTTAAGAAAATGAGTTCTGAATCATATTCCTAATCTCTCTTTAATTCTTAATAGCTCCTTCTTAGCTTCCCCTATACCTAGCTTATCAAGTATCTCTGGTCTAGGTAAACCATATTCATCATAACCAATCTCACTATAATACTTCATTCTCAACTCCTTAACTTCTTCTCTTGTCACCTTAGCACCTTTATAGGGGCCTGAGGGCAAAGGTTCATAGAATCTTACGGGATTATCATCGTGTATTCGTGGATCCCAGTAAACATCTGGACCGCCTAATAGTAAAAGGATTCTTTGCAGATGCAGTATTCTTAACCCAATTTCATTAACCCAATCATCAACACTTATACCCCATCCAGTTATAGTATTTGTAAAATCAATCAATTTTTCAAATCCAACCCAAGAAGTAAACATACAAATCACTGCAGAATCCTCAAATATGGATTCTAACTCACCGCTTGGATTTCTAGCTGGAAGCTCGGCAACAGAAGTGTGGTCTCCTCCCTGAACGGAGACTGCATATGATAATGGACCAGTGTAATCAAGTTTGCTTCTAATACCATGAGCACCAACACCGATACCTTTTACTTGAACAGCGTACTTCAATAAATCCTTATTTTTTATTTTGCTCAACTTGATTGCAGCCCGATACGTTCCCTCAGCCAATATATCCCCAATATCTTCACGTTTAACAATTTTCTCAATAAGTTTAGAGAAAGCTTTAACATCACCCCATCTCAAATCAAATCCTAATTCATCTCTGCCAATTATTCCCCTTTGAACAAGTTCAGCTACGAAACCAAGGATATTTCCCGTATTAATACCATCCAAACCATTCTCATCAACTAGCCATGATAAGTAAACTATTTTCTCGGGCTCAAATATACCTAGATTAGTCCCTAAGTATGCCTGTAATTCGTAATCAGGTGCATCACTGAAAGCTCCCTTGAATTCTCCATACTTAACGTATGATAGCTTCATGCATGTTACTGGGCAACCATAATCACCCCAGAAACCCTTGATCCATGTTCTATTACTAAAATTAACTACACTTATCTCTGGATTATTATGCCATTCTTCCTGCCAATTTCTAATAGGTTCGCTAGAGCTTCTAGAACCAACATTATAACCACCAGCTCCAGTACCCCAAGTTCTAAAAGTTGTCATATTGAATAATTCCTCGTAGATCTCTCTCAATAAGGATTTCATTTTCTCGATATTCGCAACTCGAGGTAATGGCCCATTCCCCTTCACAACGATCGCTTTAAGCTTCTTTGAACCCATTACCGCACCATAACCTCCATATCCAGCTGCATGAACGTACTTAGCCATTATTGAAGCGAATCTCACCATGTTTTCTCCTCCAGGACCAATATACATTATAGCTGGCTCCTTAGGTATTCCTCTCGGTTTCTCTAGTTCTCTCAATAAATCATGAGCCTCTCTAGTTAAATCTGGTAAGAACTCTGATCCTCTCTTACCCCAATACTTAGATGCATCTCTAAGCTCTATATGCTCATCATTAACGAGTAGATATACTGGTTTATCGCTCTTATTCCTGAATATTATCCCATCATAACCAGCAGCTTTTAACTCAATACCGACCTCGCTAGATAAGACAGAGCCAACAACACCGCATGACTCAGGTGATTTAGCGACAACAGCAGTTTTCATACCAGGATAATAACCAGTTAATGGACCAGTTAGAATAAGTAAGAGGTTTTCTGAGCTTAATGGATCTATCTGCTCCCATTTATCACCAAGCTCTCTCCACAATAAATATACTCCAAGTCCCCTACCACCCATCCACTTACGAAAGATATCTGATTCAAGCTCAAGAATCTTGATTCTCCCTGAACTCAAATCAACATCAATTAATTTCCCGTTAAATCCATAACCCATCTAAAACACCTCCCTCTCATAAATCTTCTTAGCAACATCAATACTCTTCTCTACTGGAGACTTAGCGAAAGTTCTATAAACATCCCTATACTTCCCCTTAACTAGTTGAAGAGCATTATAACCAGCTTCATGACAAACCTTAACGCACTCTGGATCACCACCACATAAATCGCATATAACCACAGCTTTCTTTCCTCTTGGAATCCTAGGTACATTTCCAGGACAAGCCTCAATACACAAGCCGCATTGAATACATTTCTCTTCATTCACAATAACTGCGCCAGTATCTTCATTGACAGATAACGCTTTAGTTGGACAAGCATTAACACAGGGATAATCAGGGCACTGTACACATAGATGAGGAACATTAGAACCAGGAATAAGTTCGAATATTCTTATTCTAGATGCTTCAGGCCAAATAATTCCCTCATGCTTTAATGAGCAAGCAATCTCACATAATCTGCATCCAGAGCACCTAATTGGATCAACTAAAATCCATAATCTCTCTTTCTCCTCCTCGCTTATAATCATCACCTATAATATCTTTAAATGGAAAGGTTTCATTTAAATAGATATTCTTGATTAAAAAATTTGTTCATATAATACCCTTATATATCACTAAGATCCTTTTTAATTAGTAAAGAATTAAAAAGACTCTAAAATAATGAGAAGAAAAATTATTCTAGATTATAGGATCATAGGAATATCAACCAAAGCGGTAATACCACTAACGTGAGAATGAGAATACCTATAATCATTAACAGGAACCCAATCTTAACCATCTCTCTAAACTTGAAGTATCCAGTGCTATAAGCAAGCATTGTTGGTGGTGTACCAATAGGGAGAGCGAAATCAGTGCTGCTAGCTAAAGCCACTAAGACAGCTGGTATAACTGGATTTATCCCTAGAGCAGCTCCTAATGGAATAGCGAGCGGAATCAATATTACTGCTGAAGCTGTATTGCTGGCGAAAGCTGTGACTATTAAGCTAAGGATTCCTAGAATGAACATTATTAAGAATGGGTTTCTTATTGCTAAAACATTTATAACAATCCACTCGCTTATCCCTGACGAAACAATCATGTTTCCGAGAACTATACCACCACCAAATATTAGTAAGGTCTCCCAGCTAATCTTATTAATATCCTCTGAATCAAGAATACGAGTCGAGAATAATGCCACGCCAGCGAACAAAGCTATAATTCCTGAAGATATCCCATGTCCACTCCAACCAAATAATGGTGAAGGCAGTTTCTGAGTCATCCAGAGGAAAACAGTTGTAACGAGAATAGCTATAGTTACTTTCTCTTCCTTCTTCATTGGCCCCAATTCCAATAACTGTAACTTAACTGCGTCTCTATCCAGGTTCTTCAAAACTATTTTTCCTGATTTCACCTCATTTTTAATCTTGAATACGCTAGATAAATAAATGAACGCTATTATAATCATTACAAGCGTGAAAGGAATTGCGAGAAGCATCCAACCTAAGAAACTAAGTTCCACACCAGCAATATCTCTAAGCATACTAACAGCTATTGCGTTCGGAGGCGAACCAATTATTGTACCCATACCACCAATAGTTGCTGAGTACGCAACCGCCAAGATCATCGCTTTACCGTAGTTAGATCCCTTAAATTCTTCGATTGATTTTAATAGAGCTAGAGCTATAGGAATCATTAATGCGGCTACAGCTGTATTAGACATCCAGAACGATAAAAACATCGTGATAATCATCATTATAAAAATCAGAGTTATTGGTGATTTAGTTCTAGATATCATGCTTAGAGCCAATCTCTTATCAAGCTTATACTTACTCATAGCTCTAGCTAAGAGGAAACCTCCAAGGAATAATGCTATTACAGGATCAAACATTGGTGCTAAAGCTTCTCTAGGGGTAGCAATCCCAAAGACAACAGCTATAACTGGAACCAGTATTGCTGAAGCTACAAGTGGAATAATCTCTGTTAACCAAAGAGCAGCTACAAGCAGAAAGAGAGTCATAGCTATTTTCGACTTATATCTCAGCGCGAACCTAAAGATTAATTCCTGCTGATGTATCAATATGAGACCCTTCTCAACATTACCGTCAGGGGTAAAAACAATATTTTCAACGTTAATAGGGTTAACATCAAATAGAGAACCATTAACATAGATCCTGAGAATAAAATCAACCTTTACCCCAGGTTTCAAAACATAATTATCAAACCCAATAGCTAGTATCATGACATTAAAAACGCTCTCGTTATGAGGCACAAAACTCTGATTAACATAAACAACATTCCTTGCCTTAACTTCGTGTGCAACAACATTGAAACCAAAATTAAGTGAAATATTGAATAAATCATTCTTAACCATTACTTTTGCGCGGTAAAAGCCCGGAACGTGACTTCTAGGAGTAGAAATATAGCTAGTAATCCCTATCAAAACTAGAACTAAAACTAAGGCAGCTTTTTTACTGAAATGCAACTATCTCATCCCCTATATTAATCTATTTCAACCTTATATATACAAGAAAGAGTAACTCCATGATTATATATTTAATTATTCTAATTGTATATACAATATATAAAAGAAAAACTACTTCTTACTTTTCCTTTTCGTGCGTTTTCTTGTTGATTTCTTTTCTTTCTTTAGCTTAAAAATCTCTTTCTCTAATTTATTTACAGCGTAGACCCGATTATTAACTACAAATAAATTATCACTGTTTATTTTCATTAGTTCTTCTATCGCGTATGTAAGCATCTCAATCTTATCTTCCTTTGTAATGTCTTTACAATATTGAATATGAACTATTAGATTACGTAAATGTCTCTCGAGAGATAACTTATCCCTGCACTCCAACACGCACTTCTTTAAGGCATTGAGTAGATCTATAAAGATATCATAGCACATTTAGATCAAACTTCTTTAACCTATTCTTCAGTTCATTTCTTTCATTTGAATACCAATTTTGAAATAAAAAGATATTTGATTAATAGATACGATACTTATTTTTCAAGTCTTAATTAAATTAAAGTTGAGATTAGTGAAAAATATATAAGGTAATAAAAACAGTATTATTCTTGATAGGCCCCTGGATTATGTAGAAGTGATTTTATTGAGAATCGGTAGATTTCAAGTGATGGCGGTTCTTCAAGCTGCTAGAGCATATGTATTAGGGATGCCTCTATATCTAGCTAAGAGCTGGGGGTTAAATAGAGCAATTTTCTATGCAGCTGCTAAGCGAGGGTTCAGGAAAATTAAGTATCCGCGAAGAGAGGTTAAAAGACCGTCGGAGCTCGTTGGTAAACCTATACTGAGAGAAAGAAACGTTCAGTTTTTGGGAGATGAAGCAGCTTTCATCACGGAGGTAGGAGGTAAAATCTATTTCACGATTGGAGGGAAACCTCAAACAGAAAAGGACTTTGAGAAACAAATAGAATCCAGGTTCGGTAGTCTCTTCTCAAAAATATGGGAGGAGGCAATCAATATAGTTAAGGAATTTGAGCCAGAAATCTTGTTATCACAGAGGGGTTTCTTTAATGAGGTTTATAAACCGTTGAGAGATGAACTCGCTGAGAAATGGTCTGAGATGGTGGCTAGTAGCTCAGGTAGCTAATTGAAATGGGTTTTAACATGAAGCAGATTTTTGGGTTCAAGTATGCTATCACTAGAGAGCTAGATTATGTGGATGAGAAAGAGTTTACTGTGTTTCCAATATTTAGTGGGAATGGAGTCTCTGGTTATTACATTGAGTCGAGAAGAGTGTTGCGATTAGATATAGAGTCAAGAGTAATTCTTAGATCACGTTTAAGTAAGGATAGGATAAGGGATATCTCAGTTAGATTCTTTATTCCGACTACTGATAATCATCAGGAAATATTGAGTATAGTGAAGAGTCATGACACAATAAACTTAGCACGTGATACTTATAATAATTTGATCGCTGAGTTTAACCTTGATGTCTTGCCTTCTAAGAGAACTGAGATTGTATCGATTAAGCAATCGATTGAATTATCGCAATTTAAGCTAAATAATTACAGCGAAATTAAGTTAAAATTGAGAGAGAAATCGGTTGGGAATAAGTATTATTTGCGAAAAGAGATTATGGAGTTGGCTGAGAAATTAAGAAGCGATAATGATCTAGTAACACTAACAAATTGCGTTAAATTTGTTAAATCTCGCGTGAAATACGTTAAAAATTACTTTAGGTTAGGAGCGTTATTCGCTTTAAAACAGGGTAAGGGAGCTTGCGATGAGATAACTGACTTATGCGCTTCTGTTCTTGAGGCATTAGGTTATGATGTTAGAGTAGTGATTGGTTACGTGATTGGGGGAGGTTTTCATGCTTGGCTAGAAGTTAATAGCGAGAATTACGGGTGGGTACCTATAGATCCAACAATGGGTTTGATTGGTGGGATTGGTTTAAGATGGATAAAGTTTTACTCTGAATTAAAACCTAATCAAAAAATAATTACCTATAGCTCCAGGCCCAAGAAACTATATGTTTCTCTGGAATATTACTTGGAGGGCGAGAAGCTTAGTTAATTGACATAATTCTTGAAAAGCATCATGCATAATCTGCAATTCTTCAGGATTTCTTTATCACCATCAATCTCGATGTGCTTGTTGCAAAAGAAACCCTTGTAAAGCCATTTAAACATAATTCTTATCAATCTCTGCTTGATTTGGAATAAATCTATGTCTTTTTCCACAATATCCCTAGACAATATGGATATCTCGTTGCAGATTTCGGTTTCCTTATCTATCTCAATTACGCTCCCTCTAGAACCATTAATGTACTTGCTTATGAGACCTCTCGACATATGCATTTTATCTGCAATATCTCGTAAGCTTAAACCATAATCCTCGTGCAAGATTTCAATTAGGCATCTCTTAACACTTGGGTAAACATATTTAGAAATAAAATCTAAAAGGTTCATTATTAACATCTTCTAAGAATAATGAAATATAAAACATCATTATTACCTAATTTAAATCTCATGCTTTCAAACAATATTTGTCTCGAAAAATAATGAAAAAATTAATGGTAAAAATTGTTTTTATTTCTTATATCATTAGACTATTTTATAGTAATCGTGCCTTCTAAATCGATTAAAATCAATGAATCAGTTGCTTTATCATACTGCTTTGTCTCCACCTTAATAATGTATTTACCAGCCAATAAATCACTACCAGAAACTAGGGTTAAATTACATATCTCGATAACCTCGTGTGGTTTAACCTCATGTTTAGTGATCACTGGTAGCATTATTTTATCTGGAAGTATTCTGCTTAAAACAATCTCATTTCTGTCAACATTAATAAAAGAGATATTTACGACCCACCATGAGCTAGGAGTGTATATATAATACGTCTTATCACCCTTATTCCTTAAGAGAACACGAAGAGAAATTACATCCCCAGTACTAAAACTCTTCTTATTTATTATCATTTCATAAATAATATCACCATTAAACGAAGCCGCATTAATTGCTCTAGAATCCAAAACAATGGGGTTAGAGTTCATTTTAATTAAGTTACTATAAACATATAAGGAACTAGGAATGAATACAAGGATTATAAAGCTAATAATCAATATCTTACTATGATCTCTCATTGGTAAGATCCGATAGCAAATTTCTCTAATTGCGTTCAAATCGATATCACCAAAAATAATTTATAAAATATAAATAGATTTAAATTTTATTATTGCAATTCGTTATCATGTATTAGCTATTCGGGGATTGAACAACGATGAATACAGATGAAATTATGCAGATTGCTTTGGAAATGGCTAATTTTGATGAGATCCCCTCGGATTCAAGAATATACGTTCCCGGTAGAGATATACAGAGAGTAATATTCTCGATTGATCCGGATCCATCACTATTCTTCTTGGCTAGAGAGATGAATTATGATCTAGTTATTTCTCATCACTATACGTCTGCTTGTATCGATGCTTGGAAAGTTTTTCTTAAACATGTTGACCAGATGGTGAATGCTGGGATTCCTAGGGAGGAAGCTGAGAAAGCGGTTAAAGATAAATTACTTGCCCTTAAGATTACTGGTCACGCTAGGAACTACGATTTAGTTGACTCAATAGCGAGAGCATTAAAAGTTCCATTCATGAATATTCATAATCCGCTAGATGAGATTGGCCGAAGAATAATGCAGGAAACTATAGATAAACACATTAAGGGGAAAGAGAAAGTGCTTGTTAGGGATGTCATTGATGCTTTATATACATTAAAGGAATTCAAGGCCGCTAAAACAAGAATTCTCCTAGGTGTAGGGAGAGAAGACAATTTAGTTAGCAAGGTGATTGTTTCACATGGAGCTCTAACTAATGGTGGATATGAAGTGGCTAGAACATACTTTAAGTACGGGATAAACACGGTGGTTTACATACATATCTCCCCAAGCGACTTAATAAGATTGAGAAGAGAGAACATGGGCAACTTAATAATCTCTGGCCATATAGCTAGTGATTCTGTTGGCATAAATCCATTCTTGGATAAGTTAGAGAAAGAGGGATTAGAAGTATTAAGGATCGGTGGTGTAGTGCCAGCGAGCATATAGATTAACCAGAAAGTATCTCCGCTTTCCTATGATTAAGAATTCTAAGGAATTTTTCTCTATCTTTCATATATGTTTTTGTTGCTTTAAACCAAGAAATGGATCCAATGTAGTAAAGGGAGAAGCTGGCTAGGAGACCTAGATAAAGACTGCTAAGTATTGATGAGACAGCTCCAACTAAAACAATACCTAAGCTCCTACCGACATGATCAGATACAATTAGAACACCATATAGCGCACTTTTCTCTTCTGGTAGATTCACTTCAGATACAACAGTACCCCGGATTGGACCAGCTGTAGAACCCATGAAGTTTCCGGATGCACCTATAAGTATCGATAACGCAAATAACGCGTTCGAACCTATCGTAGCTAGAAGTATCATCACGGATTGCAGTATATCCGTGCTTGCTATTCCTGGATGAATGAACTTTAGGAGACTATACATTATTATATATGATGTTCCTTCTCCAGCAACTAGGAATCCCGCTATAAATAGTTTCAACCTGAGATTAATTTCTTGGAATTTTTGAACGAATTTCGCCATGATTACTGAGGAAGCCCCACCTAATCCGACGAGGCCAAGTATCGCTGCTGCCTGAACCTTATCTAATCCGGCTTCTCTTGTCATGAAATGTATTCCCCACCCCATGTAGGCGCCCCAACCAGCACTAATAAAGAATGATTGTAGTATAAGGAAGTAGTTAGTTTTCTTGAATATCGCGTTGATGAAGTTTCTCTCATTTAACCTATAATCATATTTCTTCCCGCGTTCGAAGACCTCTCTTAAAACGAGTTCTGATTCACCTTTCTTAGGTTCTCTAATTGATTTAAGCGCTATAAAAGATATTGATTGAGTCGCTGCAATGATGAAGAATGCTGTTCTCCAATTAGATAGATACCCAGAAGCAAAACTAAACGCGAATCCCGCTGATGATCCTAAACCAGATAACAAGTTCCATAAAGCTATAGCGAATATTCTTTCCTCTAGAGGGAAGTAATCAATGATTACTCCATAGATAGCCGGTATAGAGAATCCTAGCGATATCCCAATTAAAATATTCGCTAGCAATAGCACGTACGCTGAATTAGATAGTCCAGCTAGTAAATCAAACAATATTGCTGCAGAGATTGCTAGATATAATCCTTTTTTCCTATTAATGTTGAATGCGTCAATAAGATAACCCCAGATAACGGCTGATATTCCGTAGAAAAAGAAGAATGATCCAGCTATCACAGATACGATGAAGTCACCTACCATAAATTCCCTGCTGATTAAATCTAAATTAGGTACTGAAACGTAAATATTAGTTGATATTGTAGCTGAAAGCAAGCCTAATAGCAATATATTTCTTCTGAGCTCTCTATCCATGCTAGAATCCCTTTATAGCAATTATTATATATCTAAAAGTCATTGAATTAATGGAGATATTATCATAAAACTTAGATTAGATTTAAAGTTTTCCACAACTCTATATTTAAAATGTTTTTCCAAGAGTTTAAAAACAGCTTAAGGAGGATTAAATGAAATGAAGATAAAAGGCGTTATATTTGACTTAGACGGTACATTGCTTGATACCTTAGACGGTATTATTTATACATTGAATAAGATCGGGCGGAGATATGGTAAGAGTTTCACAAAGAAAGATTTCCTACCATTATGGGGCTTATCAGCTGAAGAGATCTTATCTAAATTATTCAATATTAGTGATGAGGAGTTGATTAGGGAGATAGCGAATAATTGGATTAGAGAGTTTAGAGAGACACTAACGAACACTAAACTAGTAAAACTTTTCCCGGACACAATAATGGTGCTGCAGGAATTAAAGAGATTTGGAATAAAGATAGGTGTGAGTACATCAGCTCCAAAACTAGTTACAGAGCATGTTTTAGATAAGTTCTCTTTAAGAAAATATATCGACGCGTACACAAGCAGGGATGACGTGGAAAAAGGGAAGCCTGATCCTGAAATTTTCCTTAAAACAGCTAATAAGCTAGGGTTGAGGAGTGAGGAAGTAATTATTGTTGGTGATACGAAGTTTGACATACTCGCGGGCATTAGAGGCGGATTCATAACTGTTCTCATAGATCACTATAATAGATATCGAAGCATTGATTTCGATCCAAAGCCACATAAAGTTGTGAAAAATTTCAGAGAGTTCCTAAATTATGTTACAAGTTTACTCAATTAACCATTTTTCTTTCACTTTATAGAGATTTCTAGGAGTGATAAGGTGGGATCCCAAAGGATCAAGCTCTTGTATTTTTCTCAGAATAAAAAATTTCTAGCATGTGCTCAGGATCTATATTTCCACCGCTAAACACTAAACAAACTCTCTTATCTCTAAACTTCCTAATATATCTCTTTAACGCAGCTAGAGTCACAGCTGCAGCGCCTTCAAGCAAGATACCTTCCTCATAGTATAGTTCTCTAATAGATTCCTTAATATCTTCTTCACTCACCAGTAAGATCTCATCAATGTATTTCTTAACGAAATCGAAGGTAATAGAACCATGTTCTATATTGCCGTGGAGTCCCTCAGCTATAGATGGTTTAAGAGATACATTGATTATTCTTCCAGCTCTAATTGATTCATACATTGCTGGTGATGCCTCAGATTGCACACCGATCACATTAATCCTAGGAGAAATGTTTTTTATAACGAATGATATCCCTGAAATTAACCCTCCTCCACCAACGGGAACAATTATTGCATCTAAATATGGATTCTGCTCAATTATCTCTAGACCTAACGTAGCTTGCCCCAAGATAATGTCTATATCGTTGTAGGGAGAAACAAAATAATACTTTTCATCCCTAGAGAGATTCAAAGCATATGCTTCAGCCTCATCATAATTATCACCATGAATCTCTAAGTTAACTCCATAAGCTTTAACGCGCTGTTTTTTAAAACTTGTTGCATTTCGAGGCATTATTATTTTCGCTTTGAGACCAAGAAGTTTTGAGGCATATGCTATAGCTAAGGCATGATTACCCATTGAAACAGTCAATATCTCCTTGTCCCTAATCTTATTAAGATTCCTAATTAACTTGCTTAATGCACCCCTAATCTTGAATGATCCCGTTACCTGCTGGTTCTCTAATTTAAGGTAAATTGACGCATTATACTTGCTAGAAAGAATCGAAGAGCAATGAATTGGAGTCACACGAATGAATTTCTTAATTAATTCCCTAGTATAAAAAACATCCCATAAAGAGATATGCGTGCTCAAATGATCACCAACAATGCATCAATTAAGTAAATTACTTTTATATAAACGAGGTTCATTATGGATCTATACCCATCTGTTTAGCTTTATTTGTGATTTTTATAGCTAATTCTAGTATATCCCTATATTTCCTATTGCTTATTATCTCTTTTAATAATTCTAGGTTAATCCCCAGATACCCATGAACTAGTATGTTTCTAAATCCAATAATTTTTATCATTAAATCTCTTTCATGATTATTCAAGAAATCATTCTCATGCAAAAAGATTGGTATATCCCTGTATATCGTCGGCGGCTTCAAACCGCATTCAGATATTACTCTCGCACCAATATCTAGGAGTGATTGAATTGATGTCTGTATTATGTGGAGAACAGAGTTTAGTAATATGAAATCATTAAGGATTTCGCTTACCTCATACCTAGATATTAATGAATCAAGCGCCTTTACTCCTCTCTTAATATAATCTAATCTATCAAGTATGTCACCCATTAATCTCCCTCTGCAATGATTCTAAGTACTTCTCATCTAATCCCAGCTTCTTCTTAAATACCTTGAAATCTAGGAATAAGCTAATGCTTTTATCCCTATAATGCTTAAAAGCTTTAGAGTCTCTAATAATTATTGGAATTCCGTCTCTAAAAATTCTGTATCTTAATTCGTATGGAACAGAGTCATCGAGAACTAGAATATCTATTTTGTCTTCCCGATAATTTAGAGTTTTAGCTATACTGTATATTAAGTCATTTAGGTAATCGAAATCTGGTTTAATTTTAAATCTTACTGCAATATCTATATCGCTGGAGCTAGTATTATGTCCTCGCGCAAAAGAGCCAAATAGTACTGCGAACAATATATTACTGTCCTTCTCGAAAACCTCCCTAAGCCTGCTAATAATTTCTTTTAGCACGTTCACTCCCGTAATAAGTTCCTAATCATATTAACTTTAACTAGACGTGATTAAATATAGATAAGATGATTTAAAAATAAAAGCCATCATCATACTATCTCAACCAATGCGTTATCTTCATCTGTGTTCTCTGATCTCTCAGAATTCTACTAACCTTAAACCAGATATCTAGATTCACACGCATTTTCCCAGAAATATATTTGATAACGTCACTAAAACTAAATGCTTTATACGGAGTATTCTTGAGAGCTGCTCTCACACCCTCCCTCACATGCCATACACCAAGAGGCAATATGTGCTCTGGATAAGATTCCCTAAGGATAAGAACTTTAGCTTGCTTCTTTATTTTGCTCAAATATTCGGTGACAGCCAGTCTAGCAGCGTAATAGCAGCCACCAATCTCTGCGTAAGTAGTTCTTCCCCAGTAAGGCTCCCAATCCCCACCAATCGCTATATTAAATCTATCAGGATTCCACGTTGTTCCAGGGAACCAGGCTTCAATGAACTCATAACTCCATTTCTCAGGAAATAGTATTACTATGAATCTATCACCTAAGAAATCTGATGTATAGATCAGGTAGGAATCAATGACTGGGAACTGCTTTATCTCGTTATTAATTAAATACTTAGATATTAAACTATCAACAGCTGTAATGCTCCATCTAGTTGGAACAAATTTCCTCTCGTCCCTTAACCCAAATAAACCAGCGCTAAAACCCCTAACAATGGATGATAAATTCAATCCCTCTCTATGAAGCTTTAGAACTGCGTTAATAGCTTTTAAATCATCATCATAATGAACCTTCTCAATTAAATGATTCGTTTTAATAGAGGATACCTCCAAATACTTCATAGGAGCGCTTGGACCAATAGGCTGGGTTCTAGAATCGATTAATACGCCTCTTGGCTCTCTTTTTAAAATCATGTATGAATTAGTTGGGTTTCTGGCTAAAGCGAGTTCCTGGATATAGTCAATTAATTTTCCTCCTTTAACTGCATCCTTAACATGAGCCTTCTTCCTACCCCTAATCAGAGAGAACCTCATTCTAATAATATCATCAACGCTTAATCCATGCCATTTCTCGGGAGTATCCATGATTGATGTGTCTCCATGAATAGGAGGGATTAATGGCCCTATAGAAACGTATGGGTATCCATATCTACCAATAAAAATTGCTGGGGGTGAAGTTCCATTAATATCTTTTTTCAATATCATCGGTTCAATAGACTTATAGCTATATAAC
>JALWRR010000117.1 GCA_026993975.1 Promethearchaeati archaeon
GTTCGTGTCATATTTCTGAATATAATTTTTATATTTAGAAGGGACAGAATTATTTTTGGTTCGTTAGATAAGAATCTTAATGGGGTGTTTTAATGACTTATAATCCGATGGAGAGAAGTACTGAGTCTACACAGGCGGAAGAGGATAAGAAACGTTTTGAATCTACGAGAGATAGTGTTTCGGATGATTTCGAGGCTAAGAGTGATTACTGGCATTACAGGCATGATGGAGTGTCAGAGATTGTTGTGAGCGATAGTGTTATAAGGTTGGTTATGGGGCCGACTGAGGCTTTGTATTATAGCAATGCTGAGATATCTGATGGTGATTTTAATCACTTGCCATGGGAAGCCTGTAATATTGAGTTTAAAGTGAGATTGCTAGGAAATCATTTTGGTAGTGCTGGCTGGGGTTTCTGGAATTACTCAATGGTTGTTGATGAATCTGTACCAATATGGTTCATATATCTTCGCTCTAAATCACCTAAATATCCTTTAAATGGGTTTTATGTACAAGTTGATAATGTTTTCACACCGATTAAGTATTTTAATAAACCACCCATTAGCTTGAGAATCGCAACAAGGTTAGTTAGGGGATTAATACCAGTTAAATTCACTACAATAAAACCAGTTATACCAGATTTAGAGTTATCTGAATGGCACATCTATAAAATGCTTAGAGAGAATGATTATTTATTATTCTATATAGATGATAGAGAGGTTTCTAGAGTAAGAATACCTAGAAGCAAATACAGATATAGAGCTGATGCATGGATAGATAACGCAGTGTTCACACCATTAAAAGGTGATTACGCTCGAGTATATAGGCATGTAACACATGAAAATAGAGATAGAGCTGTTTTAGAAATTGATTACATAAAGATTTGGAGGCAATAAATTAGCGATTTAATACCTAAATCAGATTACTTATTTTTTCTCATTAATACCTCCCATACAAATTCGTTCTATTTTCCCGCTTGTCTTTCTCAAAAATAATCATTACCAAGAATATCTTGAGAAGATTACTAAAGTGATGATTGAAATTGTTAGAAAAACCTTAATGATTATTGGGTAAAGGAATTCAGTTTACTCAGGGATTTTAGTTATGAGATGGCATCGAGATTCTGTAGATGACTGAATTATAAATACTAAACTACCTTATTAAGAATATTATTCCTGGTAAATAGATTTTTGAAGGAGGTTATTCCTATGCTTAAAGTTGTGTCACTTGATATTTGGAGAACTCTCCTAGATTTGGACGCATTCTATTGCTTAATAGCTGAGAAATTATCTGAACTCGCTAGTAAGGATTATGAATCTATACGTGATAAGATGTTTAAGGCTTATAGAGAGGCCTTGAAGGCTAGACTTAAAGGCGAGTTTAAGAGACCTGTTTATGATTCAGCACGATTCTTCTCGAGTATATTAGGTGTAAATGTGGAGGAGTTGTTTAGAGCAACTGTCATGGCTGTGCTAGATGATAGAGCTCGAGAATTAAAGTTCCCTGATGTTGATCCAGCGATAAAAGAGCTTAAAAAGATGAAATCTCTGAAGATTGCTCTTCTTGGTAACGTATTGTTCTGGCCTGGAATGATTACAAGGGTTATACTAGAGAAAAATGGGATTCTGAAATATGTGGATGTTACGTTGTTCGGTGATGAACTTGGTGTTCAGAAACCTAGCAGAGAAATCTTCGAAACACTAGCTAATCTTACTGATTCCAATATTAATGAAATAATTCATGTTGGTGATAGCCTTACAAGCGATTTCTCAGGAGCTTTGTTAGCTGGAGCTAAAGCAGCACTGATTAAGAGGGATCTGGAAGAAGAGGTCTTGTCTTTAAGTGAGAAAGCATACGTTATTAGGGATCTAAGAGCATTAATTAACTTAATTCCACAACTCTGATTCCAGAAAGTTTAAACAACATTTTTCGGCAGAGCAACAAACCGCTTTTCTAGAATTAGGCGTGATAGCCACTAACTGAATTTACTTCTATTATACTGGATTTCATTTAACCACGCATTATATGATTTAGGAAGAATTCATCTTTAAATAAGTACCATGACTATTTTTATTACAGAGTTATTAAGGTAATCATAATGCAGCTCAGCCCTACCAAAGAAGTATTTATTAGAAGAATAGCTAAGTTCCAGGAAGAATTAAGACAAAGAAACATAGATGCAGCAATGATAAGAACGTTATCGACATTTATTTATTTTACTGGCATCAAGTGGTTAAGGCCATCTCTATTGATTCCTGCGAATGGTGATCCAGTAGCTTTTGTTGCTAGAGGTGAAGAAGATGGATTTAAGGAGAAAACATGGATAGATAATATAGTTACGTATACTGAAGGAGGCGAAGTAATGGCTAGGGTATCTAGTCTCATCAGAAAAGAAGGTTATAGAACAGTTGGTCTCGAGTACGGGATTGAGAGAGATGCCTACATCATTTTCTACGAGATGTTTAAGAGGCTTAATCCAAGAGTAAAAGTTGTTGATGTTAGTGATATAACGTATGGTTTAAGGATGATTAAGGATGAATATGAGTTAAGTTACATTAAGAAAGCTGGATCGATAGCTTCTGGAGCTATGAAACACATTATGGATAGGATTGATATAGGGGATTCCGAAACCGATATAGCTGCAGAGATCTACTATTACTTGTATAAAAATGGAAGCGAGGAACCTCATGTTTACGTTAATATTGGTCCGCATCCAAGAGTCCACGCTGAACCTTTTAGAGATATCCGTGTTAGAAACAATGTTTTCGTTACCGTGGTTATTGGAGCAGATTATAATCACTATTATGCTAATATGTCAAGAAGCATATTCATAGGTACAAACGAGATTGCTGAGAAAGCTTTACAATGTATGGATGAGGCATATGAATTAGCTGTCCAGCTAACTAAGAGTGGAGTAAAGCCTTCAGCAGTTATGAAGGAAATCGATAAGGTTTATGAAAAATACGGGATGACTAAACATGCTGTTAAAGGTTATTTGCATGGAGCGGGTTTACAGATAGAGGAGCCTCCTATAACAACAATTATCCCTAAGCATAGGTCGATAGAACTTAAACCTGGGATGGCGATAGCATTTATTCACGCACCAATACTACTTAAGGGGCTTGGGCAAGTAAAGAAGGAGGACACATTCATTATAACTCGTGATGGAGACTTATCTCTTGTAACGGGATAAGAAGGCATGATAGCACTCACTTAATTAATTTATTTTCAGCCAAACAATATTATGGAAACTAGAAGCCACTTAGCCTATAAATGAGATTCACTCGTACATTTATGAGCGCTCAACATCTCTTAATATTTTTCTCATCAAACTAGCGAACTCTTTAACCTTCTTAGCGCCTAGAGGAGTTATCTCGACTATTGTTGCAGGTCTTAAATTTATGAATCCCTTTATAATTCTCACATAATTAGCTTGCTCCAGTTTCTTTAAGTGGCTTGATAAGTTACCTGGAGTCAAGCCCAAAGCAAGTTGTAGCTCTGTAAATTTCATTCTTGTTCTAAAATATAGTAGCATCATTATTGATAATCTAGCTGGCGATCCCAATAATTTATTTTCTCTAGATAACTCAGCTAGCTCCTTAAGTATTCTCGGATCCATTCTTATTTTCCCACTTCTCGAAAACTTTACTAGCGGTTAATATTAAGTAAATTCCAAATATGAAAGTACCTATCATAACTACCGTGAAAGCTGTGATCCAGGCGTATTTTGGATAAAGCAAGATGAGTGGTGATAATAAAATAAGAACTAATCCTAAGATTAAGTACTCTTCCTTTACTTTCCCTGGATAATCTGGATCATTTTTAGCTGTAAAGTAACTACCCAAGAACCCTACTCCAAATAGTACTTGCAAGAGAAAGGTAAAGTAGATATCTGGTATATAGGTATTATATATTATTACTGAGGAAACAAGAATCATTATTCCCGCGATCATCCATATACCACCATAATTCCTGTAATTCATTCGCTTTGCAGAGTATATTTCTGGGATCTTAGCGATATTATGGCTCAGTATAGTAATTACTAGGAAAAATAAACTAAAAGCGGAGAAATACAACATACCTGAGAGAAATAGCGATAAATTAAGCGCTTGCTCAATCATATTTATTGTAGCTATGATGATTGCTGTTAAAGCGATTATTACAATGAATATTAAACCAATACTCCTTCTGATCAAGTAATAATTATAATTCTCTATCACGTTAACTATCCTTAGAAGCTTCTTCGCGTATTCTAGATCCTCATCACTCATATCCGGGCCACCTCGAAAATAATGATTCAGACCTCTTAGTATTTAAAGATAAGATATTCTTTGCATTGCAAAGCAATTTGTCTTTCAAAGAATTCTTCATAACAAAGTTTATTAAATACTTATATTAGAATGAATAGTAATATTCTAATAGGTGATGCCACTATGCCGAAAGTAGTTATCAAAATTGACAAAGTATCTAAGATATATGATAATAAAGTCAAAGCTCTTAATAACGTATCATTAGAAATCTATGAAAAAGAAATATTCTCTCTACTTGGACCTAATGGTGCAGGAAAAACAACATTGATCAAAATTATAACAGGTCAACTAAAACCAAGCAGTGGTGAATTATGGATACTTGGAGTTAGCCACAAGGAATTTCTGAATTCTTCTGTGAGACATAGAGTTAATTTCGTACCACAGGAAAATGTTATATGGGAGAAATTAACTGTAGAGGAAAACATGATGCTTATGGCTTCAATGTACAAGATTCCGAGAAGAGAAGCTAGAGAGAAAGTGAAAGAACTTATGGAGGAGTTCGAGTTACTAGATACAAGAAAAAGGTTGGCAAGCAAATTATCGGGGGGAATGAGAAGAAAACTAGCTATCGCTATGGCCCTAATTAATGACCCTGACATACTCATTCTTGATGAACCTACGGCGGGGTTAGATCCTAGAATGAGAGCAATCCTGCTTGGTGATATAGAGAAGCTGAAGAGGAAGGGGAAAACAATTCTTCTTACGACTCATATTGTTGAGGAGGCGGAGAGGCTTTCTGATCGTGTAGGGATAATTCATAGGGGAGAAATAATTACGGTTGATGATCCATCTAGCTTGAAAGCGAAAGCATGTGGAAGCGAAGTGCTTGATTTATTGTTCAGAAAGATTGATGATGTGGTTCTTGAGGCAGTAGTGAGAATAATTAATGGTCATGATTACATTAAGGTTGGAGATAAGATATTAATAAAGGGTGATAATCTTCTAGGTATCCTAAATGAATTGAGAAAAAATAAATTACTTTATGATTCCATGCTTAATGCTTCTATAAGGAAATCGACGCTCGAAGACGCTTTCTTATTCTTAACTGGAACTATGTTAGGTGAGTAGATATGGTTGTTATTGATATCGTGAAAAGCAAAATAAAAATAGCGCTTAGAACTAAGGAGCTTTATATATACGTGCTGGGATTCCCCTTGATATTCATGATAATATATGGTAGCATGGCTCCTATGTACTACTCGACTATCAGCACGATGCATATTGGTTTTATATCGAGAGACTTGGGGGTAAGCTACTCTATTGGAAACAACACTATTTCCAGCAATTATAGCGCATTATTCTACGAGTACCTAGATTCATTATATTACGAATCACAATCAGTTAAGGTTTTCTCGATAGAAAATATATCATCCTTAAGTGAGGCCGAGAAGAAAGCTGCGCGCCTTGATGTCACTGGGGTAATATATCTGCCAGATAATTTCTCCCAAATGATCTATAATGCATCCGCATCGCTTACCTATAGTATAGTTACTCCCATTATATCACAAGAGATCAATAATGCTTATAGCAGGGGAGATATAGAGCTCGCTAATAGGTACTTAAGAGCGATGCAAGACTTATCTAACTTAGCTAATACCACATTCTCAATCAGTTTAATAATTATTGGAGACCCAACATATAGTAAGGCTATGGAATTGTACGAAGCCGTATGGAAATATATAAGTAGCTTTGTGTTCCAGGAAAGCAAAAAATTTACAGATAGATATATCAATTACTTAGAAGATGAATATAATATCGCTATAGAACTTAATACCACATCAATTAACATTGAAATGGATAAAGCTTTCAATGTACAATTCAGGAGAATTGGCGGTGGCAGCGCTAAAGAAACTTTTTTGCAAATGTATTATTCTCTTTTGGTCCCTGGACAGATCATTCAGAGCGTTATGATAGCTTCTGTTTCAGCAATATATATGGTTGCGTATGAGATAGATAGAAAGATCCTACAGAGATTAAAACTAACTAAAGTAACTTCCATTGAGTATATTGGGGGTACACTTATCGCATGGGGAATCATCTCTATGATGCTTGGAGTACTACTTTTAGCAATAGCGATTGCTCTAGGGTATGTTAAGATTGCTTGGTCCCTCATAGATATGGGATTATCACTTCTTATTCTAATTCTAGCTGGAGTAATCACAGCTGCGTACAGCTTAATATTCCTTTCGTTTACTAACGAGAAAATCGCTGCTAACTTCTCATTAATTAGTCTGCTTACCCTCTCATTGTTCATAGCTGGGTACTTCCCTATCCCGAATCCAGTAATAGGATTTCTTTTAGGCCGTGAATTAACTCTATTTGATCTTGTTCCATGGCGAACTGCTATAACTTGCTTAAGGAAATCATTAATATTAGTTGATATCTATAATCCCTTAGATATCTTACCGGACTTAGCATTACTTGCTTTTTGGACTATATTATATTCAGGAATAGCCTTCATAACTTTCGATAAATTTAGGCTAAAGAGGCCTTATTAAATCACTTCCTATCTATTATTTCTTAATTCTTTATGTAGATGCTGACAAGAATGCTAACCTTATAATACACGAAGAATAGAGATTATTAATTATTATTTATGGTGAGTAATAGTGAGTATAATTCTAGCAAACAGCGTGATAGCTCTCGCTGTACAGCTGACTTTATCGATAATTCTAATTCTTGTCTATAGGGAAAACAGATTAATGTCTTCTCTTTATTTTGCGTTGACCTTTCTTGGATTATCCATATTCACTATCTCAATCATTTACGAAGAATTACTGGGTCTTAATAACGCTGTGTTTTTTATTGGGTCTAGCTTAGGCATCACTGGGGCTTACTTCTCGTTACTCTTTTGGGAATCTACAAAGACAAGAAATATTTATAATAACGTAACCATCATTGGATCTATTCTATATGGCTCATCAATAGGCTCTCTCCTTCTCTACTGCTTTAATAGATCTTCATTATTTATGAATAAAATTCTCGCTGGCTTAACTCAACTAATTTTTTACTCCTATATAACAGCAGTAGCTCTTCACGCTATATATCTCATGAATAAGTTTTCTGGGCACGAATTAATAAAGAAACAGGTAAAACTGTTCACATTACTAGCTTCTGTAGGATACGGTTTCACAGAGTTATTTCTAGTATTGAGTCTATCTAATATAATTAGTTGGAAATACATCTTCATAGTGTATACCGCGATATCATCTATAATTGTTATACTATACGTTAAGAATCCTCTGTTGTTTGTTTATTTACCAGATAGTTTATATGAGTTAAAGGATCTCGATTTAGAGAGGATAATGCTAACTACCCTAACTGGTGCGCTCATTTGGAGTCGTAGTAGGAAAGATACTGCAAGGATCGGTGTCGAAGACGAATTAGTATCGAATTTAATAGCGGCATTAGAGATATTTGGGCAAGAAACTCTTAATGTTAAGCCAAGACTTAATGTATTATCGATTAGGATTAATAATAAGGTGCTGTATATAAAGCGTTACCACGAAATCCAGTGTTTAGTGATAGCTAACAAGATCCCGAAAATCCTCCAAGCCTATTTAGATAATTACTTGCGAGAAGTCTATAAGGTAATTCCAATTAGTGAATTACCAAAAGTATCTAGAGAGACATTAGAAAAAATAGAGAAAATATATAATAGGGTTTTTAGGTATTTATTTATGCTTCAGGAAACAAAGCTATGATTGCTAATCAGAATCCTGCATATCTATAACTATTTCTCTTCCTGATCCCCCAATAAGCAATTTCTCTGGCGCTTTCTCTTCAACATATTCTACTGCGCCAGATCCGCTGCAATGGATTGGCGATATCTTCCACTTAACATTCCTTATTAAGTAATCTAGAGCTTCCCTGGATGGTGAATGAAACCCACCAATAACAAGGTATGGTTCACCGCCCAGATCACTAACAGCTTTTCTAACTATATTATCTATTCCTGGATGACTGCAACCAGCGAAAACAAGTAAATTATTATTAATCTTGATTACTAGAGCTATCTCCCATAACCCAAACCCAGCTTTTAGCTCACCTAAAGCAAATACATTATTGCGAATCCTTGCTGTATCATGAACTCGAATAGCCTTTAAACCAATTTTACTGAGACGCTTATGTAAACTCGAGTTATAAGGCACGTATACTTCTAAACCAGGTTTAATCTTAGCAATTAATTCGAGACCACCAGTGTGATCACCATGATTATGACTTATGACACCATAGCTTATTGAGCTTAAATCTATCTTCAAAGCTTCAGCGTTCTTCATAAGTGCTCTTGGATCTGAATCTGTATCAAAGAGAATTCTGTCATCCCCAAACTCCACGTATATGCTTAGACCCCAGCGTTTCTCTAGAAAATCAAGGTAAGCATTATTATCTACCAGCACAACTATCCTTACTTTACTATTCATTTTACCACCGAGAAATACTATAGGAACCTACTTAAGAAAAAATAAGAAAAAAGATTAATTGCTAGACTTTTTCACCAGCAACCTTACGCTTACAGTATTCGTATAACGCATCATACATCGGGAACTCTAGCTCCATCTTCTTGTAATCATCATCTTCATAGTAATGGAATCCATGAGCTATAGCTCTGAGACCAGCTGCTTCAGGCACAATGTTAATATCCTCCTTGATATCGGCACCATGAATAATTTTAGCCATGTATTCTAAGGCTGGATCCTTAATATTATATTTCTCTAAGATAACCTCAAAAGTGCATTTCCCCTCCTTGTGATAAAGTTCAGCTCCTGGGGAATCAAAAGGTATAGCATTCTCTTTCTCAGCTACCTCAAGAACCTTCTCTTTAGGCACGAACAAGAATTCTGCGTCAGGGTCAATAAACCTCTTTATTAACCAGGGGACGGCTATTCTCTCAACCTTAGCTTTTTCACGCGTTACCCACTTCAATTACTTCGCCTTAAAAATAGATTATTATTTAGAGCTAATTCATTTTAAATAATTGTAAATTTCAGATATAATCTTTTTCTCTTCTGCATCACTCAGGAGCGGAGTTGAACCAACATCTTTATCGCTACCACGAGTAATTCCATTAGAACCAAGAAACATTCCCTCGCTTGTAATCCCGCTGAATTCCTTTGGCGGGAGAAACGCAACTAATAAAACCTCATTAGATTTAACTGATGAGTCATTAGTTATTACATCGAACTTCTCTTCTCCATTAGTAACAGATGTAACCCAAAGTTTATTTGCCTTAGGGTGCTTAATAACCGATAAAACTTTAACAAAATTAATTTCTACAGCGCTAGAAGGCTTATCTGGGTAATTAAGTAATCTATGCTCTAGAGAGACAATTACTCTTAAAGTAAATCTTAGCCACTTGATAATGAATTCATTATCCTTAACAAGTTCCCTATAGATACCCATAAATTCTGAATATAGTTCCTTGGCTTTATTAATAAGATTAATGAAGGAATCTGACTTAACCAGCTCTGTTTTAGGCAAGTACATGTATCTCACTTGATTCATGATCTTCAATAACTCGTTTAATCGATCTATCATGTTAAGTTTTCTAAGTTTAGAGATTTTCCTGGACTTGATTAACTTAATTGCGTGCTCTAAAACATTGATAGAGAAAACTATTCTAGGATCATTGCTTGTATCGAAGTACTCTTCAGCAGTCATTATATTCACCCCTAAGTAAACTGAATTTATACTAGTTTAAAATTCACTATATATTTTACATTAAAAAGTAGAGAGAATTAAAAGAGAATAAAGTTCTTTCCCGGTTCATTACAGATAGGACATTTGTGAGGCCTATTACCTAAGGATATATAACCGCATTGCGGGCATAAGTAGATATTGAGATCATTAAGATTTGATTTCTCTTCTATAGTTTTTAGTAGGAATAGAAATACCTCTCTGTGAGATTTCTCCACTAAACTTGTTTGCTTAAAAAACATGTAGGCTCCAGGATTATTGCTTTCTAGCGCCAGATCAGCAAATTTGGGGTATATCTCTTCGCTCTCAAGCCCCTCATTATTAATACATGCTTTAAGATTCTCAATTGTAGAACCAACATTAACTGTGACACTATTATATATCTTCTCTAAATCCGAGTCTTCCATCTCTCGATCATAAAGTAAGCGCCAGAAATAACTAGCGTGAAGTTTTTCACTTTGAGCGATAGCACGGAATACTCTAGCTACTAGTATATAGCCCTCCTCCTCAGCTTTCTTAGCAAATAGTGTATATGACTTGAACGCTTTTATTTCATTCTCGATACTGAGTCGTAAAGCATCTTCCAACCTATTAATATCTACATGAGTCATTGATCTCCACCATATTTCTGGAAAATTTTTTTAGCAAGATATACTATGAAAGGAGAAGCGTTCTCTTTGACATAATCAAGAAGCTCTCTCGCCTTATTTTTACCTTCAGGAACCTTGCTTAATAAGTAGAACCTGATAGCTTTCACGATCTCGATATAATAGATGATCGGTGTGTCCTGAAACATTCTGCATATACGTTCTATACCAAACGCCACTTTCATCAATATATTGGATCTAACGTACTCTAGATCAATAAATAGCGCTATATTACCTATTGCATCGAGAAGATCCACATAGTAATGAGCAAAGTGATATTCATTATACTGCCAGAAAGATTCCATATCCGGATTAGCTAGTTCTATAATTAGATTAATCATATCTCGGTAAAACTTTTTCTTCTCTAGAGCCATTCTCGAGAGAATTGAAATTAGTCCTGCTAGAGAGATATAATACATATCAAGCATTATTCGATTCGTTTTCCCTAAACCAACAAACCATTTCGTCTTCTCGTAAACGTAATCCATGTATTTATCAACTAGTTCCGCCGGATTACTCTTTAGTTCTAGTAGTATTCTTAGAACAATGTTAAATGCGAAGTATAGATTAACAGCTTTATGTCGATTGGTTGAGTAGTATCCCTTATCGATCAAATACTCTTTATAGGAATCAAATAGATCTATAAACATCTCAAGTAATTTTACGCCATCCCCTACCGATAACTTCTTTTCCATTAAACCCCAAACTAATGTGAATTGAAGGACATGAAAATATGAATACATGGATTTAGATCTCGATTTATAAGCCTTCTCAAATAAGCTCTTTACACGACCCATTAGAGATAATATCTCTTCTGGACTCTCAGGAGGCTGCGTTAAGATATTTAATAAAATCCTCATTTCAAGCGCCATTGCATAGAGATAGTCCGATTTATCAATGAACTTTCTCTCTAGGTACTCAAGCAACTGTCGATAAGGCAGGGGATTAATTAATATTGCGTAAGTAGAGCTAATTGCATCATTAGTGGAAGAGAGCTTTTCAAACAACTCAAACTGATGTTTAAGAAATAGATCTCTTCGCTCATTATAGCTCCCAACGGTGTAGAAAGCCTTTAATTCGGATTCTAGATATTTCCTAGCGAATGGATCTTTAATCGTAACAATAACACTACGAATCTCATTAAGAGAGGGCGCTTCTACTATTGGATCGAATGAATTAAGAGTCAAAGCTGCTTTAGAATACAGAATTTTAGCTAAGTCACCGAAATTTTCATCACTAAACAAGCTTGGCGCTTTCTTAACCACTTCTATGAGATCACCCTGATAATACTCTTCAAGTAAATCATTTATTGATACGGGTGCAACCAAAATCCTCTTTATCTTCTCAAGTATCCCTGGTTTAAATTTCCTTGGACGAACCTCTTTTAGACCCAATAACTCCCCTTTAGACTCACCCATTACCGCTAGTAATGATTCAGCTAGCTTACGAATCGATAGAATAGATGGTGGGCTACCAAATATTATTTTCTCTATTGTTTTCTGAATATCCATTTTTTTCGCTGTATCTATCTGTAACATTACATCATCAATATCCTTATACTTATTCAAAGCTTTAGCAATTCTAGAAGCCAAATCAACTAATCTATCATCTTCCATGTCACTAATAATGATGACACCAAATTTATCCCCGAAACCAAGATATACATGATATTTCTCTAGTTCAACATGTCTAAGCCTTGATTTAAATACTTCTCCCATTATATCATTTATAGCTTTCATTATACTTGAGAACAACGCTTGATATCGATCTCCAGCAAAATGTATAAGTTCTTTATATACAACTAGATTTCCCCCTAAATCAAGTATGATGTAGCCGAGGATCATGCTTATAACCCATATTCAGTGAGTTTCTATAACACATCATTTAGATTTTAAATAGATATTAACTATTTGATTTTTTTAATTCTTTTATTCAAAAATAAATTAATTTCATTTCAATACTAATCTAACTTCTTCTAAAAGGAGAAAAATTATACTTAAAAAGGCCTTTTTAATATTTATTTATGAATTAATTTTAATTAATTTTATCATTTAAATATTAATTTTTTCTGCCTCTCTTATTAAAGAAAATTAATTTCATTAACTTTTTTGCCACAGATTTTTTCTTTCTTAATTATTTATATTTTTGGATTGATCTAGATAAGCGTTAATATTAAACGAGCAATTAATAGCATCCTTGGTGTCCTGAAGCTTCATGTAACGCAACACACTAGCTTTCTCTGTAGCGAGAATAAAGATCTGTTTTAATCATACTTTATTGCAATTTTTTGATTTGAACAGCGTTAAGGAAGAGGGTGTTTAGAATTCTACGATTTATAAACAAACTTAATCTAGAGACATATATCTTTGTTCTTAGAGCTCTTATAGCTGATCTAGCTCATCTAGAGACTAACTTAAAATTTCAATGAAGAGATATCGATACTGGCGAGAAAATTTTGAAAAAGAGTTTGATAAATATAGAGAACTATGTGCTTTTTATTTTTACTAATTCTCCTTCTATTTTCACTTCTTCATTCATCTCTATTTCATTTTTATAGTATACGTCTCCATAAATAATTACTTCCTTGCCTAATTGTACATTTTCCGCTTTTACATCGCCCTCAACTTCACTGTATTCTAATTCTATTTTATTACCAGCCTCTAAATCATCCTTAATGACCATTTTTAATTCTCCTTTCTCTCTTCTAACAATTATACTTTCTCCAGCTTTCATTGATCCATTAACAATACTGATTCCGCTTCCAGATAATAATATAATTATGTTTTCTCCAGCTGTGATATCCCCATCTATTTTCACGCCACCCTTAATCTTACAGTTACCTACAGTGCTTAAATCTCCCTGTACCTTTATTCCACCATTTATCTCTAGATCCGAGCAATCTATATCTCCCGTAATTTGAATTCCTCCCATTGCTTTAATTTTTCCACCACAATTAATATCTCCAGTTATTTTCGCTCCTCCGCTAAGCTCTAAATCTCCACGAATTCTTATATCGTTTGCTATTATAGATCCTTTAACAATCATAAATTCATCTATCTTTGCTTCTCCATCAATCATTATCGATCCATAACACTCTAGTGATCTAGCCTTTATATCACCATTTACCTTCAGACTTCCATAGACTTTTATTGGTGCTTCATATTCACCTCCATCAATTACTGCTCCACCTCTTATTATTAATGCTCTTTCACTCATAGTTAATCACCTCATTCTTAATGATCCAAATATCTCGAATCTATCTAGAATAGCGTTAAGCACGTTTTTTGGACCTTCTACTGAGCCAAATACGGTTACTCTATCTATAACTTGTGAAGCTGTAGATGGATCGATATCACTCGATATCTTAAGTGATCCAAACACCCGTATAACTAGCTTTTTCCCTTTATCTAAGCATCTATTTATATCTCTCCTTGTTAACTCATAGTTCCTGAATACATCTATTATTATTTTATCATCGCTCTCCTTTATCTTTATTCCTTTCCAGATCTTTTTCTCGATTTTTTCTGCGAGATGTTCCCATGTACTAAATGATGCCTCGCTCGTAAAAGGTTCTTCAAGATATTTGTGTCCACTAACTTTATTAGCGACTATAATAATTGCGTGAAGAACTTCATTTATTCTTGGTATTAATATTGATCTTATTCCTCTACTTATGTCCTCGAATGATAGGTGGTATTCCCTACCAATATAATCCACTAAACCAATTAGATGAAGCTGTTCAAGATACCTCCTAGCTGTCGCCGGGCTTATTCCGAATTTCTCAGCTATCTCTGTTGACGTAGAGCTCCCCTCTTTCCTCAAGTAAAGATATATGTCTTGCCCAATCTTCTCGATTCCAAATGAATATAAGATCCATCTTATTAACTCATCTTCCTCACTTACATCAGTATTTATTTTTCTGAGTTTTCGTATTGTCCACTCAGCTAGTATTGTAAACTTGTTTTTTTCACTCTCAATCTCAGACATAATTCATCCTCCATGCTCAATTACCTTAGCGATATCATCAAGAATTTTACTAATGATTCTCTTTGTTCTTGTTCTTATGCTTGATGCTAGATCCTTAGAAATGAAATAGGCTTCACCTAATCTATCTATAAATCCAACACTGTATAAAGTATCTAGGGCTTCAATAACTTTCTCCTCAGATTCGTTTAATTTATCAGTTATTTCACTTCGAGTTAATGACTCGCTACTAGATAACAACTTATATATCTTTAGTCCAAGCTCGTTTATTCCTAAGCTATCAAATACCCACACTAATTCATCTCCCTTTTGGGGCTTTGGTTTGAGTAATCTTATTTTGAATTCGAATAGTGTCTCATATCTTTGCTCCATGATACATAACCTTAAAAATAGAATTTTTTAACTTTAAAATAAAATTTATTATCTTAAAGAAAGGAATAAATATAAATTAAAGTTACGTATATATTCATCCTCCGTAAAAAATTATTGTAAAGAATAGTTTTAGATTAAATTTATAATTGCAATTTTAAGATATTTCTCTTATTCTTTCAATTGAGCTCAATACGTAGAATATAGCGAAGTAGATTGCTATGAAAACTAATGAACTAATCTTTAAACTAATTTTATATTCTAATGGCGAATAATAGAATAAGTAATATTTCTCTGGATAAATAAATGATAACCCTCTGAAATCCTGCGACATTATAAATAAAGTGTACGCAAAGAGTGGTATTAATGCAAATAATATTGAGAAAGCAATAGTATTAAGAATGTAAATTCGTGCAGTTGTTTTATCTGTTTTCTCTTTAATTGAATATTTTTTAGTCAATTTAGACGTTATTATAATTATTATAAAGCCTAAAGCAAGAGAAATCGTGTAGTATAGATCTAGAATCCTAGAGAAATATATTCTCGACCTCATATCTACGTTCATTCTTAAATTTTCTTTTTCTGAGATAGCTTTTCCAGGTATCCCAACATCAGCAAAATACTTGTTAATCTGATTAACAATCATTTCTTTATCTACGTCACTTCTAATATTGATAAATAAGTAGTCAATCATTATATTCTCTTTACCAAGCACATTTATAGCTCTATTCATTCCCATAAAAATGTACGGAAATCTCTGCAAATCATAGACATCAGACACTATACCTGGAGCGAGCTTGATAAAGCCACCAATCCTATAGATATGAGGTATTTTCTCTCCTTCAAGATATATGATGTCATCTCTATGCATTCCTTTTTCTTTCTTGAATACATATGAAACTATTAACTTATTATTCATTAATACGTCATCAATTTCATTAAGTTGCACATCTGATAAATATTCTTGTTTAAACCTAGTAACATTGAAGTAGTTAAGCGATATAGCATAAACATTTATTATCGTGTATGCACCAGACCTGTGTTTATATTGATAAGTAAGAGGCAATATTGATGCTACAGCGATATCAACGACACCATATATACTCTTTATATCGTGATAAATAGACTCATACTCTAAATATGAAACAGCATCTAAAAAGATTACTTTAATATCTGATCCTATGTCAAGTTTATTTTCAATTATAACTCTATTATAATTAGTTGAACTAAACATACCAATATACATAGTCGATAAAACTACTAAAGATAACAAGAATACAGACTTATAGTTATTTCTAGGTAATTTAATACGAAGATCGAAGAATCTTTTAGGTGGATTCTCTATAATTCTTCTAGAAACAATATATAGAAATATTACTGAGCCAATGAAGACGGTCGGAGTTTTTTTAATCGCATATAATTATACGACTAGTTATGCTTTTAGGGGGCCTAAGGCCCAATATTCAACAAGACTCAACACGAGATGCCCAACATGGCCTTAGGCCCCAATAA
>JALWRR010000118.1 GCA_026993975.1 Promethearchaeati archaeon
ATTCTGTTTTCTCTTCTTTCTTTTCTTCTTTTTTATTTTTTTTTTTAGTTTCTTTTTTTTCTTCCTCTTTCTCTAATTCCTCTAATTGCTTCTCTATTTCCTCTACGTTTATTTATTCTGGGCTAGGTGTTTGAATAAGAGACCATCCTATCCACGCTAATATCGCTCCACCCAATAGTATTACTGCTAGTATCGGTAGGAATAAAAGCCAATATAATGGCGGAACTGGAATTACTCCAAATGGCGTTGCTAAGGAGCTCCAGCTCATCATGTCTGTTGTCGTTAAGAACGGAGCTATTAATCCCCATATAATATACAGAATCATAACTATTATGGATCCTATGATGAATAGGGCACCAAGCAATTTTTCACTCGCCATAGAAATTCACCAGTCATATTAACAGCTCGCTTTATTATTCCCAAATATTGTTATTTATTTTTTACGCAAACATGGTAATGATTTCTAATTGACACTTCATTTTACTTCTTTAACATCATTATCTTTCATTGACATCAAAGCTATTTCACATACTTTGAGAGCAATTATTCCGTCATCAACTGTTATTTCGGGCTTCTCCTCCCTATTTATCGCCAAAACAAAATTCTTGATCTCCGCATACAAAGGCTCAACATATTTTATATTCGGTTGATAAACACCATCCTCCCTGAGTATTTTCACGCTATGCTGAAGCAAATCAATTATAATTACCCCCTTCTCAGCGGTAATCTCCATTCTTCTTATCTTAAAAGGCGTAACCCAGTTTGCTTCTATTAAAGAATGCGTAAAATGATTATTCAGTGTCTCGTACTCTATGAACATTGATACATAGTCCTCGTACTCGTGCTTTATGGCTCCTCCTCTAGCGAATACGTATTTGGGCTTTCCTCCAGTAATAAATCTTATTAAATCAATGTCATGTATTGCTAAATCTCTTATTACTCCGACATCTAAAGGTCTATTAGGCCAAAAACTTGTTCTCTTAGCCATGATAGTTAAAATGTCACCTAGCTCCCCTCTCTGATACAGCTCTCGGCTATATCTAACAGCTGTGCTATAGCGAAGAAGAAAACCGACTGTAATTATTAAATTATTTTCCTCAGCTATTCTCTTCAATTCTAGGGCTTGTTCAACATTCTCGGTTAACGGTTTTTCTACTAAAATGTTCTTTCCAGCTTCTAATGCTTGCTTAGCATGATCATAATGTAACCTAGTTGGCGTGGCTATGATCATGCCTAACACATCATCATCATTTAGGACACGAGTCATATCTGTACTCCACTCTATTCCGAACCTTCTTGCGATTAATTTAGCTCTATTTTCATTAACATCGACCGCTATTACGTCATCGATATAACCCTCGCTACGGAGATAAGATAATACTCTAGCGTGATTCTGTCCCCATCCACCAACTCCTAATACAGCAATCTTCATATTAAGACCCCTCGGAAAAACAAAATAGAGTGAGTTTAGATTCTATATAATTTTTTATTAATTGCTATACTTCATTGACCTTAATTATTATCTAGAGTTAATTAAGAGTGATTTGAACTCGTTTTACAAAGAGCTAGCTAATTCGTAACCAGCTTTTAGAGCGTTAATGTTTAGATCATATAATTGTGTTTTAACGAACTTCTTCAAAGCCTCTGACACATCATCTATATCAATAATATTAGAGAAAAATACGAATGCCCCTAGCAAAACCATGTTAGCAACTCTCTGCGATCCAACTTCCTCTGCAGTCCTAATTATAGGCAATCTTACTAATTTCTCATACTTAACATCTACTTCTTTAACTAATTCTTCATCCGCTATAACTAATTTAGCTTCTCTTGGAGCATGCTCTCTTACACCTTTTTCATGCAGTGCTAAGAGATAATCAGGTTTTCTAACGAATTGAAACAATATTTTTTCATCAGATATGATGATTCCACTGCTCACAGCTCCGCCTCTCACTTCAGCTCCATAGAACTTAGTTAAAACAGCAAAGAAATTCTTGAGCATTGCAGCTCTCGCTAATACTTCGCCCGCTAAAACTATTCCCTGACCACCAAATCCAGATATAAAGACCTCCTCTCTCATGATAATGACCCCCATGATTTAAGCGCATTTTCTTTAATTTTCTTGTATCTACTCAAGTATCCCTCCCTCCTTCTACTAATAAATTCGCCTACAATGATCTTGCCACTCTTAATATCTTCTTCAGTAGCTACCTTGACGTAAACGCTATTATTTTTAAAGTAATCTAATAACTCCATAGCGCTTCGTAAATTCCATCTAACATATCTCGTTGTGCATGGTGATAAAACTTCGATAAACCTAAAGCCCTCCATATCTAATGCCTTTTCAAATGATTTCTCTAACTGTAATACATGAATAATCGTCCATCTAGCAACAAAGTTAGCTCCAGCCTCAACCATTAGTTTAGCTAAGTTAAATGGCTCTTCGATATTTCCATAAGGAGTTGTTATTGTTCTGGCATTAGTAGGCGTAGTGGGAGCTAATTGACCACCAGTCATGCCGTAATTAAAGTTATTAACAAGTATGACCATTATATCCATATTTCGCCTAGCAGCGTGAAAGAGGTGATTTCCCCCGATAGCTGCTAGATCTCCATCTCCTGAAATAACTATTACGTTGAGCTCTGGATTAGCTAGTTTTATTCCCGTTGCTGTAGGAATCGCTCTACCATGTAGTACATGCACGGTATCTGCAAGGAAATGAGGGGAAGGAATCCATGCTGCGCACCCTATACCGCTAACAAATACAAATTTGTTGAATGATCCAAACTTTTTATCGATTGCTCTTATAAGCGCGTTAGCAACAGTCATATTTCCGCATCCTGGACACATACCATGTGGCATGACTTCCTTTCTAAGGTATTTACCAACAAATGGATGAATCCTATTTAGTTTAGTCTCCAATATTTTCACCTCATATTCTTCTTAATGAATCTCAGAATCTCCTCAGGATAAATCGGTAATCCTCCTCCAATCTTATTCAATGAAAGGACTTTCACGTTTCCCTTCACAGCTCTCTCAACTTCCAACGCGTACATCCTAGTATTTAATTCAGGCACTACTAGAATCTCTAATCCCTCAGAGAACTTGTTCATTTCTAAATCTGGAGAAGGCCATAGAGTCACAGGTCTAAACACCCTTACTTTTATTCCTTCCCTAGCAGCGATCTCCATTGATTCCAATGCAGATCTAAAAACGGATCCATACGCAATTATACCTATTTTAGCATCCTCATCCCCATAAACCTCATAAGAAACAATGTCATCCCTATTGTTCCTTATCTTATTCACTAAATGAGAAACAAGCCTCCTATGAGTGTCAGGATCTTGTGTTTTTCGATAACCGAATTCAGTATGAGTCGAACCTGTGATAAGCACATTTAATCCCCTCCCGAGAAATGGGAATGGAGCTACTTCCTTACCATCCCCTCCAAACAATGGTTCATTCCCCGAAGAAGACTCCTTCCTATGGTAAATTGGAACATCCTCCTCAGAAGGAACATTCACTATCTCCTCTGCATGACCAACAATTTCATCTGGTAAAAGTATCACAGGCACTCTATATTTATCAGCCAAGTTAAATGCTCGAATAGTCAATTCAAGCATTTCCTGAGCGCTAGCTGGAGCTATCGCTATTATTTCCTGATCCCCATGGCGCCCCCACCTAGCTTGCATTATGTCGCCCTGCGCAGCTTTTGTTGCTTGACCAGTAGAAGGACCTGTTCTCATCACATCTACTACAACAATGGGTGCTTCAGTCATTACGGCGTAACCTAGACCCTCCTGCATTAACGAGAAGCCAGGACCACTTGTCGCAGTCATAGCTCTCGCTCCTGTAAAACTCGCACCTATTATCGCTAGAATTGAAGCAATTTCATCTTCCATTTGGATAAAAACTCCGTCGAGCAGGGGTAGATATTTCGCCATTAAATTCATTATTTCGGAGCTTGGGGTAATTGGATATCCTGCGTAGAATCTGCAATTTGCTAGAAGAGCACCTATGACTAGTGCTTCATTACCCATTAAGAAGTGTTTACCAGGGGGATATAAATCGTTTACTCGCAATAAAAATCGCCGTCAAAAAACTATTCAGTCATGTTATCTATCATGTATCATTAAATTAAATGTTGAATATAATAGAGACGTATAAGTAGTAAAAAAATCACAATACAACATATTTTGATAATCCTCTTGGTGCGTCAATTGGTGTCTTTCTCAGTATACCTAAGTGAAGAGCTAGTAATTGTAACGGAATGACATTTAGGAATGGTGTGAATAATTTATCCACTTTAGGTATCTTTATGACTTTATCAGATAATTTATCAGCTATCATGTCTCCAGTATCTGTAATTATGGTGACATCTGCGCCGAGATCCTTTATCTCCCTTATTAAACTATATGTATCCTCTCTAGCATCCCTCTCATAAGGCATTACAGCTATGACTGGAAAGCCTTCGCTAATTACTGCTTTTGGACCATGTCTAAGCATTCCAGCTTCAACCCCCTCCGCATGGATATATGATACCTCTTTAATTTTTAGCGCTCCCTCCAACGCGATAGGAAAGTTTAGTCCCCTCGATGAAACATACATCGAATTCCTCTCGTATAATTCCTTCGCTATTTCCTCAATTCTAGCAGCTACGATTGATAATGTTTCCTCTATCAAAGCAGGTAAAGCATGCATCATATCTTGAAATTCCCTAATTTTCTCTTTTGGAATAGTATTGTTCATTTCAGCTGTCTTGAAAGTGATTTTATACAGCGCTAATAATTGACCAAGAAAAGATTTTGTAGCTGGAACTGCATGTTCCAAACCGACGCCGATAGGTAAATATAGGTTAGATGCATACATCAACGGTGAACCAAGCTGATTTAAGATGCCCACTATAGATGCTCCATACATTTTTGCTTTTGAGATCGCGCGGATTATGTCTGTAGATTTACCAGATTGCGATAAGGCGATAATAACTGTTCCTGGAGTAACATCTTTAAGCGCATAATAAGGAAACTCAGTTGAATCTATTACATTAGCTGAGATACCGGCTAGTTCACGCAGGATGTAACCTCCCAATAGAGCTGCGTGATACGATGTACCAGCTCCTATCAAATAGATTTTCTCAGCTCCCAGGATCATTCGAGAGATTAACTCTAGGTATTGTTTCTGGTGAACAATCATGGCTTTTCTAAGCGCTAATGGTGACTCATATATTTCTCTCTCCATATAAAACCTATAGCCACCAGGAATCCTATGTTCAGAAAATAAGTTAATATTCCTGAAATTCACATCTATTTTTTTCCCATCTAGAGACTTTATTTTGAGCTTGTCTGGCGCTATAAGAGCAATAGCTCTGTTTAAAATCATGTACTCACTAATGTATTTTGATATCGCATCTAATTCTGACGCAACGTAGTAAGTATCTCCCTCGCCATTTCTACCGATATATAGTTTTGAATTATTCACAATTATAGAGATTAAGTGCGGGAAACTACTACTGATTATGATACTTGCATATGATCCATCTAGATAATTGGCTGTATTCAGAAGAACCTTTTCTAGATCCTTATTGCTTTGTAATTCTTCCTCAATTACATGCGCTATTAACTCTGCATCATTTCTCGAATTAAAAACATGATGCTTATCAAGCAAATTCTCCTTTTTTGATGCATAATCCTTAATTACTCCCTCCATGACAACAAATATAGTTTCCTTACAATCACTTAGCGGTGGTGTATTCTCTAATGAGGGCCTTCCATGAGTTGCAAAGCGAATTTCTCCTATAATCGGATTCAACTCTAATTCTAAGAAGCCATCGAGAATAGCGTTAAACTTGCTAAACTCTCGGGGAACTTTTTTAACTTGAATTTCAAGTTTCTTATTCACTGCAGCTAAGCCAGTTCCGTCATTCCCAAGATGACTCAATTTGCCTAAGATCTCAATAGCTATCTTGACATTGTCGCTTGAGAAATCCTTGCTGATTATACCCATTACTCCACCTAACAAAGCCAAAACCTATCACCCACTTCAAGATCGAGCATTAATAATGCTACCTATTATCAAAGGAATAATTTGAACAAGAATCTTTGCATCAATAAAACCAGTGTCTATCTCTGGGCAATACTCTACAATATCTAAATATTTTATTTCTAGTAGCTTAGTATTACGTATTATGTCTATAAAATCATTTAACTTAAAACCTCTAATTTCTGGAACCCTTGTTGACCGAAACTCGGTAGCATCAAAGAAATCTAGATCAAGACTAATAATGTCAGCTTTCATTAATAGATCATGCAATTTGTTTTTTAACTCCTCTGGTGATAAATATGATATTCCTAATCTCTCCGCTCTAGATAACTCTATTTTCGGCGTTGAGAAACCTCTGAACCCAGCCACAACTACGTTGAGACCTTTAGTATTCCTAATTATATTAAGTAAAACATTAGCGTGATTAACCTCTTCAGAAGAACCATAATCCCCTATATCCTGCATATCTAGATGAGCATCAAGCCATAATACGTTAGTGAACTTAATGTATCTTGTGGCATAGAAAGTAGTTGCGTGGTCCCCGCCGATCACTATTGGAACACCACCATTATCAACCACTCCTTTAACCACTTCACCTAGCTCTTCAGCATTAAAATCCCCTAAATCTACTACATCATGATCATTAATTATTGATCTATCATCGTTAATGTATCCAACGTACTCTAAGCTAACTTTACGCAAAATCTTCGCAGCACTTCTTACTCCATAAGCTCTATGAATACTCTTAGTCTCAACTGTTGATCCTATCAACGCGATTGTTCCATTGCTTACATCATCTAACTCAACTTTCGGTAAACTAAAAAAAGTGTGCTCAGATATTTTAAGCACCTATCTGAGATATTATTTTAAGCAATCACGTATCCTTAAATCTAGATATTAAATTCTTCAATTTTTGATCCCGCTATATTAAATATCTTTATGATAGGATTGCTCTTAAGCGATACGACACTACCCTTCTTTTCAAGATAACCAGCATTAATTAGAAAATCTAATTCATTTCTACGCGTTAAATCATAATTTATCTTACCTCTTGATTTAACATCAACAAGAATTTTTCTTAACACCGGATCGATAAAGACTTCTATAGAAAGCTTTATTTCCCGAGATAATTTTTCTGAAATCTCTCTATTGCTCCCTTCAACTACTAATTTAGAAGAATTATTGCGCAGTGGAATTAGTAACTTTGACAACTCTATCCACTTTATTCCTTTTACCCAAATTACCCTAATAAAACTAATCAGATTTAATAGCGTTAATGCATCCTCTATGTCTCTAATTGATGCTTTGGGCTTCTTATGAAAAATTAATTCAGCTAGTTCGCTAAGTCTTAATATCGGATTCTCCAAGAGAAGTAGATATATGTCTAGGACCAATTCATTGTTAAATACGAATAATGGTAATACATCCAAAGTTAGATTTCTAATTATCCTGCTGTAATTATAAGGAAGCTTGCCATCGAAACCATCTATTCCTAGAGATCTAACCTTTATAGCTAAGTCATATACAAGCGCTCTCACTACATCATTAGAATCTCCATAACCCATTATTATAGCTGGTATATCTACATGGGCTCCTAAGTAATAGCAATGATAAGTTAATCCAAAGAAGTTTTGAATCCAATACATAGGCTCTACTCTGCGTTCTGGAAAACCAAGAGCCCTAAAGAAAATCAATTCCATGAGATCTCTCTGAATATCTCTACTTTTCTCAGTAATCCATCTTATAGTATAACCCTCTCTAGGCCGCCAATAAATTAGAAGCACTTCATACATATGTATCACGGATCTGTATAGGTGGGAGCTAGTCCGATAGAGCTTTCCTAAAAACCTTACTAATCATTTCTTTATACTGCTTTCTTCTTTTCTCAATATGCTCCTCATAGATAATTCTTTCTAAGTCCCCTTCAGTCATCGCTTCGTGACACGTAGTTACGTATCCCTGCAATTTAAGGCTAATTAATTTACTTAACAGTCGTTTCCTTTGAAAACATGTGATCAAGATTTTAAATTTGTGGATCTTTTCTCTCAGTGATTCCAGCACTTGTGATCAACCATGGAAAATAGAGCTAAATTTTGTTCGACAACAGAACCTTACTTATCCATAGCTCAAAAATCTTAGCAACTGGACCTTCCCGTTCTAGGATTGATTCCTCATCAAGTATGTTAGACATTAACATAGAGTCAACAAAATTCACGAGTTTTTTCACCATGAATGGTACAATTATAGCGTTGAGAGGCAACGTATTTGTCGCGTCATCATATAGCTCCCGAGCCATGAACATGAAGAAAACTACCTCTATGTCTGCTGGATTCACCTCAACTGCAAAATTCCTATAGGTGCTCATTAATTGATTAGCTACCTCGTTAAATTTCTCTCTAATTAACTGTAGATCCCTGATCTTAAGCAAGCGAAGACTTCTCTCATAAGCCGTACCGAGCGCAGTGTATAAATCAGATGACATGAATTTTGCTATGTTCATTATAGGTATAGTTGATACCTCTGCCTCTCGACCAAATAACCTCTTCAAAATGAACTTCAATCTGGCTCCAAGTGATTCTGGTTTGATCTCTTCAAATAATCTGGGAGTTATGATATGAATAATATTTTCTCCTTCTCGACCAAATAAATCAACTCTCCTCTGCGAGTAATTCATTATAGTGCTTCTTATCTGCTCAATCTCACTAACCTCGATTGATGAGCTGATAGGTGTAGATCCCTTTCTAAAACTTCCTGGACTCCATATATGGAAGAAATACACTTTAGTGAACTCATTGAGAACAGCTTTAGATGATTCAAACGCTTCGTTAAGTGATATATTAAACGCTGGAATATTTAGATTAGTGTCTACTATAGCGAAGAAAGGCTCTTTCAAATGCTGCTTAAGCTTAAGTATAGTATCAAAAATTGCGTATGGAGGATATGGGATATACCTATATTTGCCAACCCTAGCAACGCTCCATAGTTTTCCTCCCCCACTAACTCTGCATTCTGCTAGCACGAGAGGATAAGGTAATCTCTCTCCATCAACATGAGTAATAAGTTCGGGACGCTCTATAAGAAATCTCTTAAAGATCTCATATAGATCTGGATTTAAAGAGTTATAATCAAGTGTCAATACATTCAAACCCATTCTTCTAAGGAGAATTGAAAGAAGCAGAGCGAAGGGGGTTTTACCTGCCCCGCCTTTCCCAGACGTAAATATAGCAATGCCCTCTCTCAACATCTACTCCTCCTGTAAAATTCTTTCTAGATCTCTCAAGATATTTTCAAAATCTTCCATACCCTCCATTTTTTGATCCTCTTTAATTAATTTCTTGCCTTTAACACTACTTACTTCTTCTTTCTCATATTCCTTAACAAACCTATTTCTTTCATATTCCAGATGCTCCAAGCAATAATTAAGTATATTTTTCGAATAGTTAATAAAACCGAAACTTATACCTAATATTAATGATGTTATAGAAATATAATATATTTCATTCTGACTCTGAAGTAGTATTGCATACCCACTACTAGTTATGATTAACCCTATAAATAACAGAACTAAAATACCTATTGCGAACCCACCGTAATATCGATGCAATCTATTAAGCCAAAATTTAAAGATCTTATCGTCAATACCCCTCTCCACGTCATCACTATCGGAAACCTTTTTTATTCCCGCGAGAGATAGGATATTTATGCCTATCAACCCCTTCATAAAAAAGAGGTAGATTAGGATAAGCAGAAAGTAATATAGGTCTCCGAGCATGTTATAACTAGGGATATTAAGCTCAGAAATCCAATTATTAAAATGAATAAAAGCAATATAGAGAGGAATTATTGACAGGAATGGAACTATCTGAAATGATAAAGGATCTGTTAAGGGCTCCTGTCTTATGGAGAAAAGCGCTCTAAACCAGGTCAACATGGCTTTCCCTAAAATTAAACCAGATAAAAAATAGAGAATATCAAGTAGAATTACCCTGGAACTCTCATTAGAGCTAATCGATACATAATAACTCAAATATATTAGCAACAATGCAAGAAAAATCATTGCCAACATCATTGATCTGTGAGACTTATACGTCTCTTTTTGGCTTCTAAATAATTCCGATCTAGAGAAAATGACCCTAGGCAACATTATTTCACGCAAGATTAGCGTAATAAAAAACATTGCTAGGAGATAAATTATGATAATTAAGTAATCTGATACTCCATAAGTAAATTTGTAATTCATGTATGCGATATAGCTTAATGCAATAAGTACTGTTGAAGAGGAAATTATTACTAGCTTACTAGGCTGAACTATTATCTCTGGAACATACTCATGAATTCTTTCTAACCTGCCTGTATTCTTCGTTTTATATATTATGTATCTTATCCATATCTCATTGAAACTTATAACCAGATTAAGAGCGAATATAGAGAAGATAGTATTGGTTATATAGAGAATTACTAGCATTAAAATAGCATAAAGAACTGTTCCCGAAAAAACGGAAATTGTGATGAAGCCTATTGCTAAACCCAACGATAACTTTACTGCCTTAGATTGCATTTTAGTAAAATTCTTTGTTTTATCAAGTTTTTCAGCGGACAATATCTCTAAATAATCTTCTAGCACTATTCTAGCCACCACGTTACTATTTGTGTTCCATGCCAGATTAGACCCTTATAAAATCAATTAAGAAATTATTTATGCTGTATCACAAGTATAAAAAGACTTTCTTGTCAATATATTAAATATTAAATATCCTCTGAAGATTATCTAGATGATATTTTCTTAATTAAGAATATTTGAGATTAGGTGGCTTGATTGAGCGGTTTAGTTCTCGCTATAAGATTAAGGAGTCTCTATAAGTTACTTTTATTAAAACTAGAAAGAAAAACGATATCAATTAAGGACGTAATGGATCTACTTGGATTAGATAAGGAGAATAGAGCGCAAGGATATCTAGAGGCTTTAGAATGGTTCATAAATAATTTTGGTTTGAAGAAAATCACTTACAACCAGTTCAAGGAGATTATTCTTAACTATCTTAATGAGAAGTTTAAATTAAGCGATATAATTAAAGTAATGGCTAGGAGATCCCTCGCACTTAATTATTTTAATCTAATGGAGATCTCTAAGGAGATGAGTATTAATATTGATAGAAAAGTTGCAAGAAACTTACTGAGATTAGCGAGAGAGTTAGGAGTTGTGAGCATTCTGAAAGTGACAGCCTATACGCCGACTATTCGTGAAAAAATATTGCTGTACTTGAGAAATGTTGGGGAGACGAGATATAGAAGATTAGAGAAAGCTTTTCCTGGATCAGAAAGAGTTATTTTAGAGTTATGGCAGCAGGGTTTCATTAAGATAGATGCTTTAGAAGAATTACGAGAGGACTTAGCTGGCTTAGATCCATTAAAAGTGCCTGTTAGCGTAATTAAGAGAAGACAGGATACTGTTGAACTTTTCTCATTCTGGGAGGATCCAGTTAGTGGGGAGAAATATGGGAGTTTAGTAATCCCGTCTGATGCTTGGGTGAGAATCCGTTGAGCAGCTTAATTAGGTTCATTGAAAGGGTAGAAGTGGGAAGCAATGAGGATATGATTGAGAAGTTTAAGACACTATTCGGGAATTGGTTAAATGGTGATCCTACTGACTCAAAATTAAGTGAAATTGAAGCATTTATTTTCATGCATGATAAGATCAAATCTAAGCTTAATCAAGGCCTAAAAATACTTGAGGATAATAACTGGACCGGGTTATATATTATTGTTGGTGATAATGGTTCGGGAAAAACACAGTTTGCAATATGGTTATTAAATGAATTGAAGACAATGAATATAGAGACATTATTTCTTGATTTAACAAGAGTAAATCTAAGCGAACTAAAACAAGGATTACTAAATCTAACTAAAAAAGAAGGAAAATACGCTTTAGGAGTATTTATAGATAATATGGATTCCATATTAGTTGAGCGAGATTATTTGGAGAAAGCTCAAACTCTCTTCACAACACTATTTAATATTCAGAGAAACCTCGCTGATTCATACCAATCAGTATTTTTTGTCATTTTACTTAATCAATCAACATGGATTCGATTTTCTAAAATAACGATAAACAGTACAGAGTTACTAAACATGTTTAAGACGTTATCATCCATCAATATATCTCTCTACGAATTAAAAAAAATTAAAAGTGAAGTCATAAGAAAGATTATTGGATTATATTACTTTTATTTGGATTCAGAAAAAGCAAAAAACAGATTAATAAAGTTCCACCGTATTGTTTTATCATTTCTTCAGGAATTCTATTTAAGCCAATTAACTGAGGATACTAAATTAAAGAACATTATAATTAAGCTAAGTAATGCGGTAAAAGTATTTGTTGAAAATTTAGATGAATCAGTAATAACTGCAAGGAAAAGCACATTAAATGAAAAATGCCAAAGAATTTTTGATAGTTACTTATTGAGTAATCTAGGAGGAACAAACTACCTAACTCTAAATGATCCCATTAGTATTGAAATCGCAATAAATCTGAAGTTGAAGGAATTAATGCAGGGAAAAAAGAACTTGTTCTTAGAGATTAATTATGTTAGTTCTTTCGGCAACAGCAATATTATGATACCTATAATTGTTGGCACTGAATCAGCTAGAACTATAAAAACTGTAATCGAGGCGTTGAATAAGCATGATTATATACTTGTGTTTAATCTCTTTACTAAGAAGAGTCCAGGGGATATGAACACATCATATTTTCAAGATGCTAAATTGGATCCAAGAGTCATCTATATAACTCTAACTCCCTGGACTCGATATATATGCTACCTCAATTATGAAGGCGCATCCATCTTCTTAGATAAATTCACAAAAATAACCATGAATATTCACTACGCGACACTCTACTTTGTTTTAAGAGACTTATCTGACACTATTCTAGAGAAACAAATTAAAGAAAACATTGAATTAATCATTTTTCTAAAAATAGCTAGCACTCTTACAAGAACCCTTATGTGTTCTTACGAGTACAACGACTTCAAGGAATTTTTAAGTAGCGAGCTTATTAATTTTCTACAGAAGGTTATTTACTCATCTCATGAGGAGCATGCATTCCGGCTTCTAGAAGTAATAAATAGTATCCTAGAAAAAAGTAATGTGATCGAACCAGTTGATGAACAATACGTTTTCCGAACCAATAGATTAAACATTGATTCTCTTTTAAAAGTTTCTAAAGCAATTTCACGCGAATTGGCGTTCAGAATTAAATTCTTCTTATAGTATTTTACTCGTATAGATCTCGTGCTTCATTATTGGCGCCAATGCGCAGATAATAGCGTCTTCGAACGCCTTCTCCCTATCATACCTCTCATCTGTAAGGAACCCGAAAGCCCCCATTCTATCTCCAATTTTCTCAATACCAGTAATCTTCTCCATTATGTCTTCTAGTTCTAATTGCTTATTTCCTATTAGCTTATCCCAGATCCAAGACGGAACTTTTATTGAAGCTGTTGAAGCTATTCCAAGAAATTCACCATTATAAACTGCTACCCATCCTCTAACAAAGACGCCAAACACATACTTTACTAAGCCGCCCTCTAATCCAACAGCGAAATCTGGTTTTACTTCCATGAATACATTTTTAGCTCTATTAATCGCGCCAGCAACCATTTCCTCATCTGTCATCGGTTGTGGGGAAACACCGGAATCAACTTTCCTAGAAATTATTTTAACATCATTAAAAATCCTTGAAAATGCTTTGTGAACTGCTTTAACCTTTACTGGGTTAACTGATCCTACACCTACAATTACCATAACAAAAACCTTTATGAAATAATGATCAGTATAGCGGGTTCGGTCATTATTTTTCCTGACCCCCTTCTCATCATCTCAATTAAGATACTTAATGATGATGAAATTATGATTCATGATCTAGCTCCAAGTCACATAATTTATTCTCCCTTCATATATATGAGCAATAATTTTAATTTTTCTTATATCCTGGATCTTTAAGGGGTCATGTGATAATATCGCTAGATTCGCTATCTTACCCGATTTAATTTCTCCCTGAACATCCTCGAGAAAAGCTGCGTACGATGAGTAATACGTGTATGATTTTATCGCTGTTAGTACATCGATTCTTGAATCACTAACTGGGTGATTAACAGCGCTCCAAATACCAAAGATCGGGTCGAAAGGCATGCAATCACTCCCAAAAGACAGAATCAGTCCCTCCTCAATAATCTTCCTAAATGGATTCATTCTTCTCCATCTGTTTTTCCCTAATCTCTTCTCATACATGCCTCCCGGCATTTGCCATTGTCCAACAAAATTGGGTTGCATGGATGCTATTAATCCAAGCTTTCTCGCAATACGGATATGATCATCATCAATGAGTTCAAAATGCTCAATTCTATGCCGTAATTGAGAATTCATTTTGGCGATTTTCATAGCTTCTAGCACTGTATCAATAGCTCTATCTCCAATAGCATGTACTGCTAATTGCAGTCCCGCCTTATCCGCTCTCTGAAAAATCTCAACTAACTCATCACGATCTTTCAGTAACATTCCCCTATTGCTTGGGTCATCCTTATATGGCTCTCTTAGAGCTGCTGTTCTAGCCCCTATTGATCCATCCGAGAATACTTTTACACCAGCTATCTTTGCGTTTTTGGAAGCTAGTTTACCTAGACCCCTTGAAATTAAGTAATCTAGGAATTGATCTACAATGAATGTGTAGAATTTAATGTCAAGATTACCTATTTTTTGTAGCGCGTAGAAAAATGACGATAAGTCATCTAAGTCCATGGTCTCGTGACTCATTGAAACCCCTTTCCTTTGCGCTTCTAACGCCACTTTAATCAAACCTTGCGCTAGGGTATCTATATTATATTCGAGTTGCTTGGATGCGTATTCTAGTGCATCTTCCTTCAGGACTCCTGTTGGTTCCCCATCTTTACCCAGAATTACTCCCCTAATATTTCTCTTTATGTGAAGTTTTTTTAGTGCAAGTGAATTAACAACAGCTAGGTGACCATCAATTCTACGGATAAAAACGGGATTATCTGGAGCTACTTCATCTAAATCCCTCCTTGTCGGGTATCTCTGCTCATCTCTCCAGTGAGATTCATCCCATCCATACCCAAGTATCCATTTTTTGGGACCTATGATCCTAGATGTCTCGCTAATTACTTCTTTTAATTTCTGGAGACTATCTATCTTCGAGAGATCAAGCCATTCACTCCTTTTAGCCATTGATAATAAGTGAGCATGCCCATCTACGAACGCTGGGATTACGTAATATTTCTCAGCATTAATTAATTTGTATTGTTGATTTACATGCAGTGAATCGCTAATTAGACTTATAGAATCATCCTCAATTAACAAGCTCTTTTTAACGAAGCCATATTCAAAAAAGAGAATATTACCTTTAATCACCAGGAGCTTATTATCCAATTATCCATCACTTCGCTCGATGTATTTAGTCATCATACAAATACATAAGTGTTTAAAAAAGATATTTATTTATCTCTAAAATGAACTAAATGGAAATAATTTCTCAGATAAAGATAATTAAAGGTGACGTATAAATGGCAATTATAGATAAAAAGAGATTATCTACTGGGTTTGTTAGAGCAGCTGGTTACGCGGATAAATTGAGAAGAACATTATTAGCGCAAAATAAAGGTGTTGTAGCGCCGAACGAAACTATTAGGATAGCAGCTCTAATAAACATGAAGCTATTCGATATACTAAGGGATAATAACGTTGATAAGGGTGATGTAGTTAGAATAATGTTCGACTACGATGTTGTTGATGAGAACGGAAAGAAGACAATAAAACCCCACTGGGATACGTTCACGATAGAGATATATAAGAGCGCTGGAACCATAGAAGGAATAGAGCCGCCAGAGGAAATAGAGAGCAAAGTTGAGAGCACGGGAGAATGGCGAGAATTGGATTATGATGAAGAAATCTTCGGTCGATTAAAATTAAAGGCTGAGGAAGTCATAAGAACTCAAAATGGTTACTCTATAAAGGGACCAGATTTCGAGGCAGAAGTAATTGGAAAAGAGAAAATAAGAATAAAGTATACAGGACCAATCGATAAAAGTAACGAGTTTTTTGCAGAGATAATCGGCACATAACATTAACATTACCTAAATTTTTCTTACTTAATGGAATGCCCGCACTATTTCTGTCTTTTATTGACTTGGTCTATGGATAGGTTTTTAGGGGGGCTCGGCTAGTAATACATATGTATGCTAGCCAAAACCAGCCACAAGACAAAAGCCGAG
>JALWRR010000119.1 GCA_026993975.1 Promethearchaeati archaeon
CTCTTCTACTTAAGAATTCCTGAATAAGTTCGTTCCAGTCAGCTTCTTGAAGTCCATAGCGTTTAATTATACCATATAATAAGTAATCAAAAATTACTGAACAAGCTTGCTTAAAGTCTCTTGAACGAATATACCATCTGATTCTTGATTTGGTCCAGGAATTTTCCAGTACCCTCTCCACTCTACTAAATAAACGTGGCCTAAAACCCTTTAATCTTGGAACATAACCCAATAAAGTCAAAATAGCAATAATTGGAGCAAATGGCGCTATTATCCATGATGAAGACACTTCAGTAATTAATTTAAACCAGACTGACAGCGATAGTAAAGGATCATACATTACATGAGGAAGATGAGATTCATCAAACATTATTAACTTCTTCTGCCCATTATTACTAAGCCAGCGCATGATAGATAAAGCAAAAGCCAAATTATCGAAATCCGGCATTTTAATTATCTTATTAGAGAAAATATCAGGATCCGAAATCATCACGAATCGTCCACCATTAGGCAACTCTATGGCTAAAGCAATACCAAATGAGACACCTCCCCACTCCCATGGATCTGGCTTAGCATCACCCTTGATCGCTGAAGACAAATCTGTTTCTAACCAACTGTCTTTCGTAGAGTAAAGCAAACAAGCCTCTTTTGGCAGACTAGTCACTATTTCTTTTCGTGTCCCATTAACATTTAGCGAAACTTTAAGTGATAAAATGGATGGAAAACTCGTTAGAATTCTTTTAATATTATCGCCAAGTATACCATAATAGTCGTTGAAATTAATTATCACTGGATTCGCTGGAGTCTTATAGAATGATCCCGTGTCCATGAGAACAGAAGTGGTGTTAAAATATATGCCTTCAAAAATCATGTCTTGGCCTGTAAATAATTGAGCTATACTGAGAAGCAACCATATATTTTGGAGCAGTGAATTGGATGCATAAAAATCATCAACAATTAGTACGCTACCACCTCTATTCAGAAAATCGACAACAGCTATAGCTTCCTGAATATCATACTTTATCGTAGGAGCTATAATAGTTAAGACTCCAGTATTATTTAAGCTTCTAAGAATCTTAAGTGATGATAAAATAGTCTTTATTTCATATCCATCTTCCCTAAGCTTACTAGCGAAGTAACTTAAGCCATTACCACCATTATTATAGATCGAGAACGGAGTACTATTTATATTAAAACCAAGAACACTAGCTATGATCGGATATGTGATGATTATTAACAACAAATAAAAAAGAACTTTAATAACAGTGTATTTCTTAGCCATTTTCACCCTCTCTCTTAATTGTAAGGCTCTTTAAAAAGATGTATAAGTCAGAAATAATTGATTTCAATCTAGATATCTCTTCATCAGATAATTTTTTGAACCCATAAATGATTTTTTCATAGCAATATAGGAGGAAATCTAAGTGATCACGCGCATCGATAAGCTCGCTGTCCTTCTCCAGCAATATATTATAGATCTCTCTAGTGGTTAAACTAGAAGACAATGTAATTCCTCTCTCGCTAGCTAGTTGATTAAAAAGCATTCTAATGTATGTAGCTAACTCTAGAAACTTTTTCTCTATTCCAGCTCTCTCTATATTTAAAACAATACCGAGAACATTCTCTTTTTCCCCTTTCTCATACTCCTCAGCGGATAATCTAATTTCACCTATAAGGCCTATTATAACTAATGGCCCTGCTAGAACAATTATAACAATGGCTAAAGTAGGTATATTAGGTATTATTCCACCGTTAACATTATTACTTGGACGCTGTCCAATAATGAAAAAGGAAACAGAAATACCTAGACTGGCGAGAATTAATGTTATATTCAATGTTGACTCAATATTGATTAGATTAAAAAGAACTTCTGAAGTGTCTTGAAATTCAAGATATCTTGATCCATTAACTAAAATAGCAATTCTAGATACATTAAACGCTCGACCAAAATCATCAGTGAGAGAAATCTTCACGCTTAGATTAGCGGGAAAAACTATGCCAGTTAGCGATGTATCATTACGTGCAATAGCTACCCCATTACGAACAAACCAGAAATATCTACTCGAGTTTATACTCATTGTCAGAATTAGGTAATTATATACACTAATCACGAAACTCGCTTCATCGCTAAGATAGTAGTCTGAACCACTGCATTGCAATACAATAGTTACTCTCTCAGATTCAACATTAGGTGGCAGAGTAATGAAGAGAGAGAAATTACCTTCTATTCCTGAAAGAGTCTCATTTAGCTCAATTTCAGAACCAGAATTACTACTAAGCATTAAACCTTTAACCGAAATATTTTCAAGAGGATGTCTATCTACCCCGTCTAGAACATAACCATTTATCTTTATAGTGCTTCCACTAGCGATCACTTCCGTATTTGGATTCGGATCAATACTTGTTATCTCTAAGCTCATATTACTAATAACAAGCATTGTTAAAGGCTCGAAAATATCTAGTGTAGATTCATTTAGGTCGTCGCACAGGAATACATATTTCCCTGGATAAAACGATTCATTAACCAAAAAACTATAACTAAAAAAACCAGATTGGTTAGAAAATATCGTCAGATTAATAAATAATAATAACTGATCATCTTGCTCTCCAAAATACACGATAGAGAAGTTTAATTGATGCTGATCTGGGTAACCACTAATGTTTAAATAACGACCGGTAACGGTAACTAGAGTTCCATTACGAAAAACGCTTATTTCTTTATCCAGTGTATTTTCAAAACTAATAGTAATTCTATCCGCTAAATAGACAGAGAGATCGGCTATATCACTAGATAATGTGTCTCCAACAACAGTATCACTAACTATGTCTTGTTGATCAGCTAACACAAAATCACTTATAAAATTGCTAGGATCACTGGTATTGAATATCGCTTTGATGGTATATAGACCGGGTAGAGTAAAATTAATTAGTCCTCCCGCGACTCCATCCGAGTTCGACTTTAAGGTAACATTCTCTAGATAAGAATCGTGGGTAATATTAACCGTAAACAACATGTTCTCTCTTCTCACAATTGTTCCATTGTCAAAATACGCATACACAGAAAAAGATATGTTTTTTTCGAACAAAGCAGCCTCATTTCTTTCAAGTTCAAGCATTACGTGAACCCGACTAAAAACATATAACCAGTAATACGCAGTGGCTGAACCAATACCGCTCCATGGATCTGGCTTAGAGCGAATAGTAATAGTTCTATTTCCTTCAGGCACATTAAGAGGTAGTAAAAAAGAAATGCTAAATGCTCCCGTATCATCCGTTTGATAAGTTCCTATAAATATACTTTTTGTCTCAGATATATTTAGATAAACATCTATTTCCGTGTTAGAGACAGGTTCTCCGTCCCGTGTCACTAGGGAACCAGAAATACTAACTGTGCTTTCTCCCCGGATGTACATTCCTAGATAATTATCTGATGAATCAACTCTAATAGCAACATTACGTGGAAGTAAACTTTGATTACTGGCTTTTTTATGTTGCTTCGAATAAAAATAATTATTCTTAATAACTCCAATAAGACCCGCCGTTGTAACAATAAATATTAGCGCTAGTGAAAATAGTATAGCTCTTGCATTATGATCAGCGATTTTCAATTTGCTTCTCCATTAAAATTGACTCGCTATTAATTTAACTACTATTAATTTATGTTTTGTTTTTAACTTTCTATGCTCTCACTACCTACTAGCCTGATTATTAACTTACAGAGATTCAATCAGAGGAATAAAATTAATCGCGCTTAAGAGGTTAAAAATAGGTCTAATTAATAAAAGAAACAATATTGCTGAATCAAGAAATTAACTTAACTTCTCTAATAACAAAGATCTCTCAGAAAGAACATATGAAAATGATACTATCACTTCCTAAACATCTAGAGTAAAAAACTAAAAGTTCAGGAGCATTTGTCAAGTATGAATATCCTATAGAAAACCATCTGCTAATAGTATTTGTGTTAGGGAAGAAAAGCTTAGGAATTCTAATCAAGGGTAAATGATAGAAGTAAGGAGAGCATACATAGTGTTTAGGATGCACTACCAGTATAAATAACGTTATTTCCCTCTATTTTAATTATTCCGGTCCTAGCTAATTTTAATAGCTCCCTTGTTAATTGCGCCTTATTAACCCCTAATGTAGCTGCTAGTGCATCAAGAGATGCCTTTTTAGCATCCCATTCAAATGTAATTCCTTTCATAATTATATTATAACTACAATGTAGTTATATTGCAAATATACTTTAAAGTGATGTCAAACCAAAATAGAAATGTCCGCCTTTTCTCCAAAATAGAAATGTCCGCTTTAGTTTCGGCTAAGGAGGGTGTTGATGAAAGCGGAAGTTATTGCAC
>JALWRR010000120.1 GCA_026993975.1 Promethearchaeati archaeon
GCCTAAAAAGAGGCCAAATAAAAAACAGTCTTGAGGAGCCAAGAGGACACCACTAATAAGCTAAAAGCAGCCAAAAATTAAAAGCCTCCGGTATGTGTGGTCGCTAAGCGACTACAGAGAATTTTTTGAATATTGAGCTGATTATTAATCCAGCCAACCATTTATCCTTCGCGTCTAAATACTTCTTTACGAGCTGTATTGTTTCTTCGTATCTTTCTTCTTTAAACAGGATTGGTGCGAGTAATCTAGCTATGTTTGATGATTCCTCTAGATTATGTTTCTCTATGTACTCTTTTGCCTCATTTATTATTTCCTCTACTTTCTCCTTATTATCAATATCAATTAACTTATTCGCTATCATTAGTTTTAGCTCTATTCGCGTTTTATCATCCTTTATTGAGTTCGCAGCACCTAACACGTCATCGAATAACTCTAAGTCTAGGGCTAGAGGAAGAATTCCGTTTATCTCCTCAATCTTGTTTTTCTCAACATAGTGAGTCAACGCCTCCTTAATTATCTCTATTAATAGCTCTTTATTATCTATTCTTCTAGCTCTATCCACCAGATCAATTAGAGATGCAGTGCTAGCATTCTTCAGGATTTCAGCGGCTTTCTGAGTATTACCATCTAGTAATGCTTTCTCAAACATTAATGAATCTCTTAATTCACAGCCTAGTCTCTTCATTGCGCATACATAATTAACTATATGAATAGCTTCCTGCAGTAAATTCTTTTTAATTAGAGTGTCAACAATTGATTTTAGTGAGTTAAAGAAGATTGTCATTATGTTTCTGAAGTAAGCTGATATCTGTGGATGATAAAAGAATATCTGGTATAGAGACATATTCTCATAATTCTTGTCTTCCTGCTTAACTTTCTCAGCCATGTCCCTTAGTAAAGCGAAATTATTATCAAACCATCTAATCAAATTCGTTATAGCTAGCTTGCTGTAATTAATAATCTCGCTGCTTTTTTCTCTCTCAGTGCTTTCTATCAGAATTAGATATGCTTGAGCAATTAATATAGGATCCTTAATTCGGAGGATGTAGCGGAAGGATTCTTTCACGAGTCCATGCTCTGAAAGTTCCTTAACTATTTCTAGGTATATTCTCTCATTTCGAATCTTATCTATGTACTCTTGTATTAATTGATCAAGGAGATCATAATTATTCTCCCGTACTAGAACTATAGCTAGGCTTGGCAAAAACAGTTCATAATTAATCACATTTATTTTTTCTTTCACTTTATTGAAGTAATCTAGACATTTATCACCGTTTTTGCATTTAACCCGTATTAACCATGACGCATAGTAATCATCGAATGATTCTGGCTTACTTAAATCACTCTCCACGATCCTTATAATCCTGCTTAATATCTCTTTCTCATCCTCCTTATCAATGATTATCTCAGCCAGCTTGAGAAGACCATTTATTCGAATGTCCAAATCACGGATCTCTTTTATTTTCTCGAAAGCATCTGAAACATTACCTTTCCTAGCTTCATTGACCCATATTTCTGCATATATTCTGTTTCTTGTTTTTTCACTCAGCTTATCTAGATATTTTATTCCCTCCAAGCCTATTTTATCAGCAATTAGCCCCAGAGGTATCTTTTTCTCTAATTCGTTTTCTCTTATGAATTCTAGTGCTTCTTCGATCTTATTTTTCTCTAGAAGGATATTAATGAAGTCTATTGCTAATTCTTCAAAATATCTCTTATCAGTATTGCTTATTGCAGTAAAAACGGACTTGAATACGTCGCTGAGATAAGTATCGTGTTTTTTCAGTACATATGATGCAATTCTGTATTTCAGGTCATATTTAGCTAATTTAGCGAAAACGTTATCTTCTGGTTCTTTATCAATTATCTCTAGGAAATCATTGTAGATTTTAGGGATTTCTGACAATACTTTCACCCTATTATTTTTGGGTAAAAAAGAACTGAATTTACTTTTTAAAAAATATTGTATTTTTATCAAGCTTCACTTCTTAAGAATAAGAATTATATTCGTTTTAACTGCATTAAACAGGAACAAGATTTGTTTTTTAGAGTTAATGATTCTTAATTCGTATCTCTTTGAGTATTGCTTCAATCTAGCGTGAAACTCATCAATGCTCAATTCACGTAAATCTGTGTAATTCTCATTAATGATCATCTCGAAATATTTCTTATCCCCATATTTATCTAACATTATATCTAGTACATCACTCGTGATCAAGAGAGACACCATAATCTATTTAGCTGCAAGATATTTAACGGGTCATGACTCTCGAGATAGAGTCTTTTTGCTCACTTAAGACTAGTTCTGAAATAGAGTTATAGAGAGAAATCGTTAAGGGATGCCTATGCATGAATTATTTGATGTTCTTCTAATAAACCCAACGCTAACACTCCTATATGTCTCATCGGGTGTAATATCAATTTTTTTAGGATTTCTCTTAATTCGGTACTATTCTAAGAACAAAAATATTGTAGCGAAATACCTAAGTTTATCAATAACTTTCATAGGACTCTCAATAATATCTTACTTACTAGCATTTATCTACTACACAATGACAGGAGAGCTTAGCTATGAAACAGTAATGATTATTAGTTTGTCAAACATCCTAATTGGAACAGGGATATTATTCCTCGTATTTTATCTGCACTCTGTTATATTCAAGGAGATCAGAAATATAGTCAAGGTAATGTACTCGCTCCCAATACTAGCAATGATATATATCATATTATTTATGAAGAATTTTAATTTACTTAGGCTCTATCTCGGCTACTCTCTACTACCACTAATAATTATTCTCCTATTATACGTGTTATATTTCATAAGAATTTCCCTGAAAATCTATTTAGATAACCAGAATATACCCGAGTTGAGATTAGGAGCAATAACACACATTATATCTATGTCACTAGCTATTATAGCTATTGGATCGCAATTACTAGGGAAACTCTATCACTTACCATTATTCAGCTATACTGCATCATTCTCCTTGTTCACAGCGTTTATTAGTATTGCTTTGTTATATCTACCAACAACATTCCCTAGTTGGTATGTTAAGCTCGCGAAGCGATTACTGTAGACTAAAAAGTAAATTGAGGTGTTCTAAGTGAAGAGATCTATTACTTGCCCTAAATGTAATAAAATGCTTTATTATGAAATCAATGATAAAATGAGATCAAAAGCTAGAGTAAGTGGCTTAGTACCAATAACTATTATTCATGGGTACCCAGATACTCACGCGCTGGTAGTTTATGTCGATGCTAATGGTGCGAATAGAGGATATGAAATAATTGAGAATCTAGTAGATTTGAGAGTGTCATATAAATCTAGAGAGATTATCAAGATTATAGGTGAGGATAAGGTGGCTAAAATAATAGCAGGTATAATCGGGGGATATAACCTATACATAGAGGGTGATCCCGAATCAATAAAACTACTACACTTACTACTAGCAAAGATACTTAAAAGACAATTCTTCAGCATAGTTGATAACGAGAAACTAGCAGATGTGAAAATTAGTCTCATGAGTAAGAAGAATCCCAAACTTCCTGGAGAAAAATATGTCTTATCACTTCTCAAAGAGGGCAAAGATCTCTCAGATGACGGTTACATAAACATGCTGAGTGTAAGGATTAGTCAATTAAAAACAAAGATCAGGTCAGTCATAGATATGCTTGAGACGAGGTCATGGTCTAAAACGGACTTAATGAATGAGCTTGAGGTAAATGAAAAGGAGTTTGAGTTGATCAAACAGTTCATTAAGTCTAAGAGACCAGATCTATTAGATAAAATCATAACTAGCATCCTAGATATTTTTTAGTTTTAGTGTTTGTTATCAGCCGAGAAGTGGTTCATCACCGATCAGAGAACCGTGAGTTCATCATTTCAATTTTTAAATCACACTTTTATAATATATTTCTCTACTATATTATTTTTGATATATTAATGATTCTAATACTAGGTGTTTATTCTTGGTAGAATTATTGAAAAACGAAAGGATAGTGCTTAAAACGAAACCTCATCCAGTATCTTTCTGGCCATACTACGTATTCTTCATCTACTACATAATCATCAGCCTCATAATCATAACGAACACGGACAGCATAGTCAACTGGTTTAATAACTCAGTACTTAGTTTCTTAGGTGTGACTGGAATAGATGTAGTGTTTGTAGCTATATGGTGGATAATACTCATTGTACCAGCTTTACTAGTATCGATTATAAGGATATCCTGGAGATGGTTAATATTATATGTGTTATTCGCTATTACAGGTACCTACCTAATGTACAAGTATGGTTTCTCTCCGATTGATCTATACTACGCAACAATAGCTATAGGTTTCATAGGCATAGTTCTAACAGATCTCTATAGGAGAAGTCACGAGTATATCCTAACTAATTTCAGAATAATAGCAATGCTGGGATTCCTTGGATTAAAGAGTAGAGATGTATTCTACTCAAAAATAACTGATGTTTTTACGGAACAAGGCATGCTAGGAAAAGTATTTAACTATGGAACAGTAATCCCTATAACTCCGGCTGGAATAGGAACTGGATTCGATGCAGCGAAAGTAGAAGTTGGAGTTGGAGGCGCAAAGAAAGTTCCAGCAGGCCCAACTGTTGGAGGTGGTGTAGCTATAGAAGGTGAGAAAGCAGTTACAGTTCCTAGAGGTAGATCATCATTTATTCTTTATGGAGTTCCAAATCCAGAACAAGTCAGAAAGATAGTTCTCGAGAACATGGCTGCCAAAGAGGAAGCACCTTATCTAGAGAGAACTGTTGAGTTGCTTGAGAAGCTAGTTGAAGAAAAAGAGGAGGGCAAAGAAAAAGGAAAGAAAGAATAAAACTACATCATTTCTCTTTTTCTTAGAACGTGAACAGCAGCTGTAGTAGCTATCCCTCCAATATTCTCTGTTAGCCCTATCCGAGCATTCTCAACTTGATTACTTCCTGCATCTCCGCGTAATTGGAGAGTTATCTCAGCTATCTGATAAACCCCAGTAGCTCCAACTGGATGACCCCGAGCTTTCAAACCACCAAACGTATTAGTTGGGATTTCACCGCTTAAACCAATTTTATCTTCACTTATCATCTTCCAACCCTCCCCAATGTCAGCGAACCCCAACTCTTCAAGAGCTATCACACCAGTAATGCTGAATGCGTCATGTACTTCAAGCACATCTATATCACGATGAGAAATACCCGACTTCATGTAAGCTCGTTTAGCAGCCTCGAAAACAGCATTAAATCTAGCGGGATTATCTCGATTCGCGATCCTAAATGCATCCGTAGCGACTTCAGAAGCTATAATCTCAACATCCCCTTGCATATTTTCTAAAACAACTGCGGCTGCTCCATCTCCATAAGCAGAGCACTCTAGTAAGTGTAATGGGTCAGCTACGTATGGAGACTTTTTAACTGCATCCAACGTGATTTCACGGTGAAACTGAGCAAAAGGATTGGTCATAGCGTTCTTATGCTCTATTACTGGAAGCATCATTATTTTATCGTGATCAGCATTATACTTATCTAAGTAGTACCTAAGAGCAAGAGCGTTCAGAGAAACGAAGGTTCCTCCAGATACTAAACCAGTGCTCCAGTCCTCAGCAAGCATCATAGAGGATGTATTCACCGTGGTTATAGCGTCTGATAATTTCTCCACTCCAATAACAAGAACGCGCTTACCAGTACTCTTTACAATGCTATAAGCTAGATGAATAGCTGAACCGCCAGAACCGCACGCAGCATCTACTCTGTACGTAGGAACACCCGTTAAACCCATGTTATCTGCTATAGCAATAGCTAAGTTACCTTGCCGATTATTAAATATACTGCTCATATTAGATATTATTAAGTAATCAATGTTCTTACTATTAGCATCCTCCAAAGCTTTTAATCCTGCCTCAGTAGCTAGATCCACAATGCCTTTATCCCAATGCTCCGCTACTTTAATCATTCCAACTCCAGATATACTTACTGGCACATTAATCACTAACTAAGCCATTAATCTAGTGATTGTGTATAAGAAATAAAAAGGAGATATAAAAATTATTTATTCGCGTTCTTTCTTATGTTGTATATATATGTTCCCACTGAGAAAGCCTTTAAGTTCATCAGCAGCAATCCATTCTCTGATCAAGTAACTTAATGCGTAGGGTGCGATATCATACTTCTTAGCTAGATCCCTTATATCTACAGTCTCTCCCTCAGGTACGTTCCTGCTTAGATGATCCTTAATAGCGTTGAGTAGGGATTGGTTACGGAGAGTTCTCTCTGTTTTTGATGCAAGGAAGTAAAAGGCGAATCCCAATAAGATTAAACCTATAGATTCAATGAAAATGAATATTAATGCAGACACTTGAATGAAATCACTCTTATTGTTTTCTCCAAATCTCCAGAAGGCTATAGCTAGAATTAATCTAACAATAAAACCAAAGATCCCTACAATAATCCCGAAAATGATGATTCCTAGAAAAGAGAAATTCATCATTGTTTGTTGTGTATGAAATTGTGTTTCGAGCACACCATACGTAGTAAGAGTTAATGTCGATAGGAATCTAATAGTATTAATCATCATGATTAAATCAGATATGGTGCTGAAAACGATCAGAATTATCCATAAGATAGCTCCAATGTTGAAGAGTTCCTCATCAGTTACATCAATCAGTACTCTAGTTTTAATCGCTGCAATAATTATTAGTGCACTAGCTGTTAAATCAATCAAAAATATAAGTGCGCTGACAAGTAAATTAACCTTAGTGAGAATAATAGGTATAGTAAGGAATTTGAATGGCAGTAATACTAACGAAACTGCTCCAGCAATGATATAAAATATTCCGAGATCTCTTATCTTCTCGTTAATCTTTTCGTAACTCAGAAAGACTAGACTCATGTGTAATCACAGATGTTTATTTAATAACTATAAATAAAAAAAGATAATTTAACGTTAATTTAAATTTATTGATTATATTCTATCTCATCACTCGATATACCGAATTTCTTAAGAATCTTTGAGAAATCAATCTTAAGAACAATATAAACGATTATCACAACAAAATAAAGAATTATTAGATCTGATAACCAGGGATACGGAGATGAATCACTACCTACCAAGAAATTCATTATAGCTTCACCAAATATCTTCCCACCTAAAACAAGAATAATCATGAGGCTTAATTTCCCAAGGAAACATGGTATGAAACTCCTAACAAATCCATACCCAACAAGTCCTAGCGGTATAAGAATCACATCATCTGGAAGAGGAGTTAACGCCATAAAGTAAACTAAGAACTGCACTAGGAACGGTTTCTTCTCTAGGAGTTTCTTTAGACTCTCAACTTGTTTCTGATACTTCTCCTTGTTCTCAATGGCTTTTTTACCAGCGAAACCAAGGATATATGCGGAGAATTCCCCTAAGGCAGCGCCTATCGAAGTCGAAAGAATGAGTATAAGTGGCTCGATGTCGGGTCTAGCAGCAATTATAAAGATTATCAGTGGATACGGTATATATATAAATACAGATGCATTAGCTACGACAACGGAAATTAAAGCTAGAAGATATAGGAACAGAATATCATTCGATGTTTGAGCTTTCTCAGTAAAGTATCCTGAAACGGCATCATGAAGCCATCTACCGGCTTGAGGATCAAATAGGAAGTACAATCCTAGAAGCGATAGGAATGCTACTGAGATCACTAAGAATTTCTCAGGGCCACCAAATTTCATTTTCATGCTTTAGTCACCTAATTCCGCTATATAATATTACTCATGGTTTAAAAACGTTTTAAGCACTTTAATTAGCAGATACCTAAATTTATTTTTAAATTATATCAAATTGAGGTATCTTAATGGATATAATAATGCGTTGTAATTTGAATGATTTGATTCAATATTATGCTGGAATGATAATAATTCTCGTTATTTATGGAGCATTGCTAAGCTACTTTCCATTACCAGTTATTGGAATCTACTTAATATGGATAGCCTTCGTTTTCATTCTAGTAATAGCCAGTAGCGAAAATATAATTGATTTTCTCGGTATAAATATAGATAGAGAAACTATCTCCCTATTTATTACTGGACTGCTTATGGCTCTATCGATACAGAGCATAATAGTGATCATCATGTATTTCTGCGGGATAGTATCATCGATATACATCGTCTTTGCATCCAATAGGATGGGGAGTCTTTTTGGGGGATTATTTGTCTCGTTTATAGTAGCTTTTTCAGAGGAACTAGTTTTTAGGGGATACCCGATAAGAAAGATGCATAATTGTATTAAAGAAGTATGGATACTCGTAATTACTGGCTTGGTGTTTAGCATTATGCATGCTTCTAATCCTGGTTACAACTTAAATGCTTTTATCTTCCTGTTTCTAGCTAACATACTTCTAGGGAAATTAATAATTGATTCACAATCACTTTGGGGAAGTATATCATTTCATTTTGCATGGAATTTTACCGAAGGATACGTATTTGGATTACCGATTTCTGGCACAACGAGTAATGCAGCAATATTCAGGATTATTCTAAAAGGAAACAGTCTTATAAGCGGCGGAACCTTTGGTATAGAAGCGAGTCTAATCTCTATAATTATTTTAGCAATAACAATACTGCTCTATATAGAAGCTAAGCACGTTTTTAATTCTTTATACTATAAATAAATAAGTAAAGAATTATCTAACTAAGATGACTGTGCACGGGGCTAAGATAGCGACGGCAGTAGCAACGCTACCGATAGGTGTTTCTTCTCCCCCTGATAATCCCTTAGCGCCCATGATAACAGCGTCATATAACCCTTCATTGATCTCATCAATGATTTCCTTTGCTATGGATGATTCTGGGAAGTGTATTCTACGGCACTTAAAATCAATGTCAACGCCACTATCCTTACTAATGCTCATTATTTTCTCCTTTATCTTATCTATTTTACCACTAGCACTACTTTCTGGTAAAACGAATATGGCTGTTATCTTTGAACCATATCTGTGAGCGAAATCTATAGCTAGATTAATTGCTTTCATTGATAAGCCACTACCATCCACTGGTACCAGGATCTTCCTAAACCATAAGCTAACCAAATATTTAGGTGAGGGTTTATACTCTATATTTGTCATTCAGGCCACCTCTTTAGAATACCTAATGAATTATCGGTTTTATTTATGCTCTTAAATCCATCTCTCTCAATCTCGAACATAGCTCTAATAGCATCAATGTTTTCTGGAACCACGATAGCTTCTTGATGAACCCCATACATTAACCATAATTCATTACCATTAACTATAGTAATAGACTCCTTATAAACTGGTACCTCATAGATATCATATCTCTTCCTACCAATATCTCTAGCCCACTCAATGAATGCTGCGGTACTATTAAAACCATTGCTTTCACTTAATAAAATGATTCTAGGTGTATCCTCTAGCACGCTTACTACATCGTTAACAGTAACATCTTTCTCTAACTCTACATTTAGCACATGCATATGCATTCTCGAAGTGGGAGCAATAACAGCTGTTGTGACAATATCTACATCCGGAATGACAGTTTTAACATCTGGGCCGTGGTGACTAGGTAATCTCACTGGGTTCGGAACTAAAGCTTCGATAGGACCTTTCTTTATCTCATGCGGATCTGCTCCCCTCCTTATTATTGTAGCACGTACCTTTTTTACACCGAAAGAATTCTTTAAAGCACAAATTATTCTGCACAGAGCCGTAGTATTGCATGAAACTACTCTCACAAATCTCTTACCGAGAGCCTTATCATAATTACATAAAGCGCTAAAAGATACTTCCACTAAAGAACCCTTCTCTCCTCCCTGGAAAATTGCTTTAACACCTTTTTTATCATACAACTCTTTATATTTCGCTCCATATCCTTTTGGAGTTGCGTCAATAACTATGTCGGCACTATCAATCATTTCCTCAATAGTACCAGCTACACTTATTCCTGCTTCCTCAAATGCATTTACTTTATCAGGCAGAGTATATATACGTAATCCCTGTCTATAAGCTATTAAAGCGCTGAAATCAGGTTTAGTTTTAGAAACACCAACTAATTTCATATCGGGTTGCTTAAGAATCGCATCAGCTATTCTCTTCCCTATTGTTCCATACCCATTTATAACAACATTCACAACCATTACTTCTCACCAAAAATAAATTTTTTAGCAGAAATCTCTAAAGCTTCCAAAGCTGGTAACCTCTCACCAGACAAGAATAAGAGTAGAGCACCTCCAGCGAGACTAATATGACCTATCTTCTTTCTCAATCCTTCATCAAGCTCATTCGCGATAGCAATGAAGTGTCCTCCACCAAATATTGTGAATCCTCCTGATTCTATAGCTCTCTTAGCTATCTCAAACGTCCCCTTCTTGAACCTAGGATCCTCAATAACTCCAGCTGGACCACGCAACACAATAACTTTTGCTTCCTTCATTATTTCGTGATACATATTTATTGTCTTTTCCCCAATATCCATGATTTTTCCAGTAACCTTTGTAGCCGGTTCTTCAATTCTTTTATCATTCTTTAGCACTCCGAAATCATAGGGAGTCTCTACAGGAGCACCCATAAGTAATAATCTCCTAGCTCTCGGAATCAAAGCCGTATAACCCTTCTCATTCAAGAACCTCATGTTTTCCTTCCCTAAATAAATACCCTTAGCTACGAGAAATATCATTGAGAGTAATCCAGTCGTAAGTATTCTATCAGCTACACCATTCCTTATGAGTGTCTCAATTATCTTTAGGGAATCTTCGACCTTCGCTCCCCCTAAAACAAACACAATAGGTTTCTCATCTGGTCTAAATATTCTCGCGAGAGCTTTTATTTCAGCTTCTAAGACTCTTCCTCCAACTGATGGAAGAACCATTGGGAATCCAACTAGAGATGGCTGACTTCTATGAGCTGTAGAGAATGCATCTAGAACAAATACATCAAATAATGGTGCTAGTTTCTGCACGAAGAATGTTTTTGCTTGTTTTTCTGGTGTAGCTTCTATGATTTCTTCTGAAACTATTCTTGTATTCTCAAGGAGTAGTATCTCACCATTCTTAAGATTCTTGATTCTCTCTCTAGCAGCTGGACCGATAACATCATCTATAAATTGTACCTCTATACCCATAAGCTCCGAAACCTTCTTGGCATGAATACTTAGACTCACGAAATCTGATCCACCAGGCCGCCCTTGATGAGACATAACTACGACAGCGTTATTTTTATCGATTAGTTCTTTCAGCGTCTTTGTATGGCCTCTAATCCTATGATCATCAAGTATCTCTCCAGTTTTCGGATCTATGGGAGAGTTGAAGTCAACTCTCACTAGTACCTTCTTATTTGTTATGTCATAATCATCTATAAGTGCTATCTTGGGGATGGAAAGTGACATTTAATAGCACCAGAAGAGAAGCTCTTTTTGAAAGAAATCCAAGAAATAGGCATTATAAATTTTACCTATATCTATATAGATTTTATAGAAAAATTAAGAAAATGAATAAAGAATGTTTACTCGAATTTCAGTGCGACGACAGGATCTAATTTAGAGGCTCTCCAAGCTGGGTATAGACCTGAGACGAGGCTTAATCCAGCTGCTAGAATCCACGTGCTAATTAGAGTTTCGATATCGAATATTGGTTGTATAAATGGTACTCCAGCGAAGAAGAATAGTTTCAATATGTACGCTAGAATGACTCCAGCTATCAATCCGAGGGTTCCTCCAACAATTCCTATGATAGTGGCTTCATACAGGAATAGTTTCAATATGTGGTAATTCTTGTAACCAATGGCCTTTAGAACCCCTATCTCCCTTATTCTCTCAAGCATTGAGGTGTATAGGGTCGTTATTATGCCTATGGATGCAACGAGGAGAGAGACTGCTGATATACTGGAGATAAAGAACGTTATTGTGTTCATAACGTTATCAACAATTTTCTTTATGCTTTGAGGAGACAATACATCTACATCATAGTTCTCTTTTATGTAATCCATTATCCTATCATTATATGAGGGATCAACTGTTATAACATATAGACCATCATACTCTCCATTTTTGTCGAACAAGTTATCAGCAGCTCTAAGAGAAATCCAAGCAACTTGATCTACAGGAACAAAGAAACTACCATAGTACTTTAATACACCCCGTACAATGAAACTCTTCTTTACTGTTTCCCTCTCGCCAGTTTCAGTATACTTTGTATAGGCCAACTGAACAGTTTGTCCAACCCATGCAAAAATCTCATTAGGTCCAGTGTAAGCAATTTGATGCCCAAGCAGTATTCCAACGCTATCGTACTTAGAGACGAATGTTCCATCATCTATCTCGATGTTTGGTAATATGTATTTTAGTTTAGTTTGATCTATTCCCTCGATTATAACTGATCTAGATTTTCCTCTAGAATAAACCATTGCTGTTTGCTCTATGAATGGAGCAACATCCATTACTCCATCCAGTTTCTTTATCTCGTCGACCACCCAATCCTTGATCTTGAAATCAGATGTTCCCTTCTTAGTAACTATAATCAGGTTTGTTCCAAATTTACTAAACTCACCAGCTATGTATTGCTTAGTTCCATTGCTTACGCCATTAACAGCAACTAAAAGCGCGGAACCAATAATAACCATAAAAATTGTTAATGAGGCACGAAGTTTTCTCTCTTTCAGTGCCTCAAAAGCGAGCTGAACAAAATCCATTTACGCTCGCCTCCTAAAGTACAGTATAGCGCCTACGGCAACAACAGTTATTATAGTACCTATCATAGCTATTTCTCCTTCAGTAAAAATCACGTTTGATCCAGTTTGCTGATTGTTTCCTCCCTGATTAGCTTGATAGCTCATTACTTTAATTGGAACACTTATTGTGAAGTTGTGTTCGTTGTATAGATCATCAGTGTACTTTATTAATAGGCCTATGATGTATGTCTTATTAGCTGTATTTGGCTTAATGTAAGCTGTTAATGTAAATGGAACGGGTGAGTTTGGATCTACGTCACCTATATAAGATGAACTCTCGTAATCTAGATTTAATATCGTGTTGGGCATTAATGACACATTAGTGAACATGGCTTTTACATTACCTACATTCAGTATTGTTCCACTTATGGAGAATTTCTCGCCAGCTCTTGGAGTATCAGGGGAAATTATTATACCGTATACTCTTAGAACTATTTTGCCTCTAATAACGAAACCAATACCGTAATTCTCAGAATAAGTGCTTCCGTAATTATCTGAGTAACTAACAGTTAAACCTATTTGCATTGTTTGACCTATTATTGATTCTGGTGCAAAGATTCTGGCTGATATCGAGATTGTGTCATTTGGTTTAACATTATTAATAGTCCAAGACGAGTTCCCTATTATCACGAGATATTGCTGCGCTGTTAAGCTCACTTGAACTCTTCCAACCCATATATTATTGGTTATGTTAATCGTTACTTGATTTGTAGAGCCCCCATATAGATAGTTTGTTGAAATAGAGAGCGTAGTGACTGGATTAATAACAACATTTATCGTCCAACTATTGGTGGCTGATAAGTTACCATCCGAAGCCTTAACTTGCAATGTATGAGAACCAACATCGCTTCTAGTAGCATAATAAGTGAAGTTCTGTCCGTAACCCACAGTATTACCATCTAAGGTCCACTCATACGTAACATTATCTCCATCTGGATCATTAGCATAGCAAGAGAAATTAACAAATTGACCAACAGGCACAGTAATAGTTCCCGCTGTTGGATTAACTGAGTAAATAACTGGGCTCCTATTAGGTAACCTAATGGGTATTCTCATTTTTTGTGGTTCTCCAGGAACGAAAACACCGTTTTCCTCGATGTTATAATAGATAGTTAAGTTACCGTAATAAACACCTTTAGTCGCGTTATCATCGATATTTAGCTGAAAAGTGAATGTAAAGGAGCCTGATGGTAGAATGTCACCAGTTTGATTGAGAACATCACCGCTTTCCACTGGTTGAGCACTTACCTTAGATACATTGCTTCCAGTAACGTAATCTGTGAATAGATCAGGTAGCGATAGCTCACCTATAACTCCCCTCAGAGTATTACTAGAGTTATTCCTAATTATGATGGTTAATGGTACGTTAGTATCTCCTGGACTTACAGTTATCACGTTATTTGGTGGATTGCCCCAAAACGTGTTTTCTAAAACGAATTGAACAGATGGGGCTGAATGCACAGTAATATATGTGTCTTGACTCGCACCAACAAATAGCAATAAAACAAATAGGCTTAAGAGCAAAAATGTTTTCGTCTCATTTCTCATATCTCTCACCATTTCTCAAAATTTCCTCCCCAATTATCTTACCATCCTTAATATACAATATTCGATCAGCCATCTCAGCTACGCTTCTATCATGAGTCACAACAATTATTGTTGTACCAAACTCCTCATTCAATTTCCTAAGATAGAGCATTACTTCTTTACCGGATTTAGAATCCAAATTACCCGTAGGTTCATCTGCAAGTATTAGAGATGGATTATTCATGAGAGCTCTGGCAATCGCAACTCTCTGTTGTTGACCACCACTTAAATATTTTGGAGATCGATGAATCTCCTCTCTTAAACCAACTAGAGCTAGTAATTCCTTAGCTCTCTCTATTCGCTTAGATTTAGGCATACCTGAAACAATAGCTGGTAGCTCAACATTTCTCAGGACAGTTGTTCTATTAATTAAGTTATATGCTTGGAAAACGAAACCAATTTTCTTGTTTCTTAGTTCAGCTAGCTCATTATCATCTAGCTCCGAGATATCTATGCCATCAACAAGAACTTTGCCAGCCGTAGGCCTATCAATTGCTCCTATCATGTTTAAGAGGGTTGATTTACCAGATCCTGAAGGACCCATGATTGCTACGAATTCACCTTTTTTAACTCTCATTGTTACTCCTCTCAAAGCATGAACAACGTAGGGACCAACGACATAATCCTTGATAACATCGATGAGTTCTACAGCATACGGATACTCTCTGCTTGAATCAGATATTAATGTGCTTGCGCTTACTTCTGATTGCCTCCAGATCCCTTTCAAGCTCGCAGTAATTACCAGCATTGAAGCAAATATGATGAAGGAGAACGCAATATCTATCACAGAGTACTGCTTGAGAAGATACATTAAGCTAATTAATTTATCTAAACCAATGAATAATTCCATAAATCCTGGTACGAGAGAGATAAGTATGGCTTTATCTAGTGAGATCTTAATGGAAGCAATTATACCAAGTGCGCTCACGAGTATTATGAAGAAGTAGTACGATAAATACGCGCTGTACAGATCGCTAAGCAATAGAGCTTCAGAGCCTCTAACTAAGATCAAGCTAGTTAGTATCATGATTAAACCCATCTTATAGGCTGTTGTTTCCCCTGCTTCGTTGATTTCGCTAGGCATTTAAATAGCCTCAAGTGAATTACTGTATTATTGTGCATTAATGCACAAATTTAATATAAATTTTTCGTGTTCTTAATGCGAAAAAAATTTATATTATCAGAGATAATTTGTATATTAATGCACAAGAAAACATTTATTGAAGTAATTATCTATCATGATTTATCATTACCAGATGGTGCAATTAAATGGTGAGGAAGGAGGTCATCAGTATTATTCTTAATACTCTTCAGGAACACCCATGGGGGCTAACGATTGAGGATATAGCTGAGAAAACTGGATTGCACAGAAATACTGTTTCTAAATACATATCATTACTAGAGGAAGCGGGTCTAGCTATTAAGAGACAGATTGGGAAATACACCATATGGTTTATTAGGAATATCTATAATTATTTTAAAAGGGATATGGCGAGTAGGTTCCTTATAGCTTTAATAAAGTACTTTGATGAATCGCTTAAAATTGACACTTTTAATGTTGGTCGGGAATTAGTGAAAAGAATTTTTGGGAAAATTCCTATGGAGAAGGAGAATTTCAAGGAGATAATAAGAAGTAAGGCAGGTATATTAAGATATTTTACAGGAGTTTATATACCAACAATCGTTCCAGAGATAAGATTCAGGATCCCTGACATAAAGTTCTCTGAATATCACTTGATAATAGAGGTTAGTGGAAAGATCTGTGACCTAGATGCTAGAACTAGAGAATCCTTGTGTAGCTTTATGAAAGGTTATATTTGGGGTTTGCTAGAGTTTCATGAAATATCTTTTAAAGACATTGAGAAGGTAGAGATAAACAATAATA
>JALWRR010000121.1 GCA_026993975.1 Promethearchaeati archaeon
TTTCATACCGAACCTTCTGTTGTACAGGCCTGTGAGTTCATCTACAGATGCCATATTTTGCATTCTCTCATATCTATCGGCACTTTCATAGGCGATTTTATACTCGTTTAATACCCTAATCATCAGGTTTTTTCTCTCCTTTGTCATATAGTAGTTAGAGTAGGTAACGAATACCCACTCTTTGTTGAGGTGCTTTAGAGGAAAGAGATAAACATAATTAGGCTTTATTTTTGCTATTCCATATTCTACAATTTGTTTACCATTTGTTTCCCTTATTTTATTTTCATAGCCAGATGGGGACGGAATCTCGCATAGTTTTTTAAGCAAATTAAAAACTTCTTCTTTGCTTACCTCCTTAACCATCTTCCTCAACTCCATTAAGTATTACTTTTTGATTAAAACATGTTATGCTTGAAAAAATAGATTTATGACAATTACATATTAATTAATACAATAGATACAGTACAAGCATTATTGATTCTTTCGCCCTATAAAAAATAGTATAAGATTCATGGACCTGAAATAAAAATCTATCTTCATCACGTATCCCTTTTTCTCACTCCAAGTATACGTGTTTTTAACTCCTCTCTGAATCGATATAGCTTGATGTAGATGTATGAGATACCTAGGAATACTCCACCCAGGAATAATGATATTAGTGCTATTTTAAGTAATTGCGATAACGTGGTGCTCTCGATTAACCAGATGATATCGATAACTCCCTTAAAAGCTATTGCTAGCATCGTTGTTAGCCCAATTAATCTGACTGGTGGACGATCAGTAAGCATTCCAGCTATTAATGTGAATATCCCTATTATCGCTATATAGATTGTTGTCTCTACGGTGAGTAAGTATCTCGACGCTATTATTAGGGATGCTGTTACCGAACCCAGTAATGTGTAGTATGATAATTCCTGGATATCTTTCAGGAAATCTATTAACCATGAAATGATCATTGTGCCAAGTCCGAAAACTAGTGTCACTGTGAATAAATCAATTTCCACTATGTAGAATGATGCCGTAATGATGCCGAGCGATATAAGGTATGTTGGGATTGGGTGAAAGAGAAAGTATGCTTTCTCTCTCGTTTTGAGTGCTCTCCTTATCTCTGTTATTACTAGGAAGATGACTCCTATTGAAGCTGATATTAATGGATTCACATTTTGATAGTAAGTATAGCTTATTATTGGTGGCAATGCTAGTAATATAGTTACGGGCTCGGTGTTCATACCTAGGTAAGTGAAGCTAGCTATCAGAATTATTAGCATGGATAAAATGAGATACATGTTAACGCTTACTGGGCTCACTATAACTAGTGCTATGGAGACGCTAATCGCCGTAATTAGTCCCGTTCTCCACACAGCCACGCTCAATGATACAAAAGCTAGTGTTACATATACTAGATATATTATCCATTGAACATCTTTGAATACGAAGAGGAATCCTGTGGCTATCTGTATCGGGAAGAATAGGTTTGTTAGATCTTTTGATTTAGGTATCCAGTTCGCTAAGTAACTGATAACAGCGTAAGCGTAGAGAGCTATTAATAGTTGGAGGGCGGGAATTTCTAGGGTTGGGTTGAGGATAGATAGGAGTAGTAATACAGCGTTGTTCCCTATATTCAGGATAGATGATAATTTATCCTCAATTAACCTGCTTCTCGATAAGAGGAAGTAATCAGCCACATAGATAGCGAAAATGCTTAATCCATACATAGTTATTGATGCTACCGCTCCAAAGAAGTTTGTTAACCAGAAAATCAAGTTATATATTCTCCAGTACAAAGGCTTCTCGAATACTAATTTATCTTTAACATGATACACGTTCAGCGACATTATGGCTAGTGCAAATAGATAAAAGTAACCCCACTTAATAACGTGCCCAGTATAAAATAGGTACAGGAGAAGTGGGTAGGCGATGAAATTAGCTTTAATTAAATCAAGATCCTTTCTTCTAATTGAGAGAGCACTATAAATAGTGAACGCTGTTAAGAAGAGAGTAGAACTGACATCAATTTGATTTAGTACAGGTGATAATTCAAAGTAGAATGATGATGCAACTCCGATGAAAACATAAGTGCTGATAGCTTGATGGAACATTGAGTTTAATTTCTCACCAATCAGGAGATTAGAGAATAAGAGGGATAATAATAGGATCACTGCGAATGCTAGGGGGTTAATTGTGATCGTGAATAATGCTATTGAGGCGCTAAATATGGTTAAGTAGAAATCTAGATGGCTGAAAGATTCCTTATCGTAATGAACTAATAGTGCTCTAGCGATGAGAAGAGATGCGTAACATGAGACGAGAGCGATCATGTCTAGATACGTGATAGGGATTCCGCTGAAAATTAATCTCGTGTACGGGACAATAACGAGGGAGATTAATGATGCATTGTGATTAAACCTACTACTGTACCCTGCGAGATTTATTGTTAAATAGATTAGTAGTATTGATATTAAGTTGATTGGACCCATGACCGCTTGGGTAGAAGCTATTAGTAATTGATCGAAATAAATTAGTGATAGAGGTATATTGAATTTGCCTCTAATATTAGGTGGAGTTGATCCAGAGACATATAACCATAAAACATTAATTGTTAAGTAAGAGTACAAGACAAGGTAGCTAAGGTATGCTAAATCAATTGTAATGAGCTTAAGTATCGCTGTTAACGAGATTAGATCAATAAAGAATATGCTTGATAGCTCGTTTAGACCAGATTCTAGCTTTTTTATTAAAGGTATTAAGAGGAGATAGGACATAGAGCTAATTAATATGACTAAGTAATCTAGATTCATAAGGAAGAATACTGCACTTACAGATAAGCTTGCTAATAGATAATTATAGCTATTTCTCATGCCTGTTAATTCATTAATCAGCGTCAGTATTATTGGGATAAATGGTAGTGCAATCATTGTTACTGGATCCCTTGTTACTAGTGCTAGTGCAATGAAAATCAAGTAATTAAAAACTGGGATAGATATAGATGCTTTACGCCGCGACCCGAATTCTCTGAATTCCTCTTCAGGAAGATACTTAAAGCATACTCCCACCTTAAGGTTCACTAGGATTAGAGCTATTAGGCTTGGATAAGTCATGATTAATGATAATGGATTACTGGTTGCTGAAGCAGAATACGCATAGCTGAAAGTTCCATATATGGTTAGGTAAAGGGCGTAAAATAAACCGATCACTTCATCAACTATAATTAGCTTTAAATCAATCTCCAGCCTCTTAATTAAGTGAATAATTATGCCTATAACTAAGCTAGATGCCACAGCTATCAGAACTGGTTCTATAGCACAACTCAATACTAGGGATATAGTAACTATGCTGAGAGCTGATAAGAAAGAATTCCATGAATAATTAACTCTCTGCAATTCAAAGGAACCGTAGAGGAGAGGTATTGTTAAGACGGATATTAATTGAATTAACCAGCTTGGCTCTGTACCCTGTGTAATAATAGCGTATCTCTGTATTATCGCTAGTAAAATGAATTTACCGTAGAAACCAGTCATTATCTTAGAGTTCTCCCGGATATTTTCTGGTAATCTAACAAATAATAACACGAACAGTGTCATCATATAGATCTGAGCAACTGGGTAGTAAGGCACGAACCAAGCTATTATGAAACCAACTATAATTACGTTGAGAATGCCTTCTAGCAATAATCCCTTAGACTCGAGTTTTCTAGCTAGGATTAAATTCAATCCAATTATACTTGCTAGTGCAATGCCTAGGGCTAGATCATTTATTAGAGAGAACCAGTATCTAGCTATAAAAGCTCCAGCCATAAATATAGCGACACCAGTGGCTAACATGCTTTCTCCGTACCAAGCTGGCAGTGATGGTGATTTATGAATTCTTGCGCCAGTGAATATTAGGGAGAAGCCGCCTGAGTAAACCATTAGTATGAATATGTAAATGAGGATTACTTTGTATTGAGACGTCCCATATATTATCTCGGTGTACACCCAGTAACCAGCTGAGATGAATGCGATCAGTATGAATAATAAACCGATTCTCTGGAAAACTGATGATCCTAGAGTAAATTCTATTTCTTTTGGAGGTTTCTCTGGGAAAGTAGGTTCCTCCAGAATAATTTCTTTTTTCTCTACAGGAAGTTTAACTTCATCAATTTCTTTTCTAGCTTTCTCTTCCACTTGCTTCTTTTTGGCCCTAGCTATTTTCTCCTCTACCTTCATAGCAGATTCTTTTTGTTTGGGAGCCTCCACTACTTCTTTCTTTTCCTCGAGAATAACCTTCTCTGACTTAGGAATAATCAATTCTTCTCTTGGC
>JALWRR010000122.1:0-12035 GCA_026993975.1 Promethearchaeati archaeon
TATAAAGCGATTAATCAAGCTCCAGATCAAGTACAGTGTCGTGATGAGGCTCGTTACGCTTCTAACCTGACTTCTAGTCGTGTCTAATGGCTGTGAGGTGATGTTCATGAAATAGTGCGGGCATTCGAATGCAGTTAGGTGAATTAATTGAGTAAAGATAGCAGGGAAAAAGATATCTTGAGGACTATAATTCATGATTTAGGTATCACAAATATCGTAATAACACTTCTATTTGGCTTGGCACTACTCCAATACCTTATACCTATAAGTCTAGGATACGCCTTGTTTCTTCCATTGAATGCATTGCTTTTGTGGGGCGTAATAAATAGGAAGAGGATAGCTATCTATGCTCAAATAAGTATTCTAATCACCCTAGTAATCATATCAGCTTTCTTCACGGCATTCATACCTTTCACAGAAATCTATGCGACCCCAGATCAACTCTATGATGCGCAGCTTAGACTTGGGATCCTTACGTATGTATATAGAGAATTTGTGTCTTTACTCAGTTTCTTACCGATTTGGGGTTTCGCACCCGGATTCATAGTTCTACCTATCGGCTATGGAATCAACTTTCTTTCTGATTATTATGACTTAGACTTGAGTAAGTTTAGCTTAATTGTTGTTGGTCCTCTCACACTTACCCTATCATTGATCTTCCTATTAATTGTTGTTAAGTATTGGTGGTCTCGGGGAGGCGATGCTGTTGAATAAGCGTACGGTCTCAATAATAATTCCTCTCTCTAGCTAATTCTCGTTCATGAATAAGTTAAAGCAACACGTACTAGACAAAATAAGGGTCTAAAATGATTATACTTATTGATGACTGAAGTATTTTACTGGATTGAATTTCTAAATATGTGTTTAAAGCATTATTAGACATAATCTTTAAATATATAATATTATTTAGAAAAGTGAGCTTCTAGAGGGGGTTCCCATGAGAAAGGAGCCCATATTGATCCTAATTCTCATTTTATCAATGCCACTAATATCATTTAATGGATATATACAATTGAAAGGGATTAAATATTCCAACAACTTAAAGAAAATAAGTATCTTGGGCGATTCAAAGCATCAGAAGCTAAATATTTCACTATTAGATAACTATGTAGCGAGGAGATATATAAAGGCAGATCAAGATCATATATCAGATACTATCACTAGGGATGCGATAAATAAACATAGTGGTGATAATACTATTGAGAACTGGAAATTCCCTGTAGTAGATGGAATTAGACCAATGAGTATATCTGGTATAGCTCCACCTAGTAGTGGTGATTGGATTATAAATGATACTACCATTATTAATGAAGAAGAATTAATAATCAATGGTAGTATAATTATTAAAAGCGGAGGTGCATTAATTCTAAAGAATTCTGTATTATACATGAAGTTAAGCAGCGATGGGGAGTTCAAGATCGAGGCATTAACTGGCTCTAATTTAACAATAATAAATAGTAAGATAACTGCTTATGATCCTAGATATAATTATTACATTAAGATTGATGATGGAGCATTATTTAGTTTGATAGATAGTGAAATTAGTTACGCGGGATATAACTGGGGTTTTGAAGGTGATTTGTCGGGTTTATGGATCAACACGGATAATTACACGGTTAGAGGCAGTAAATTCTACAAGAATTTCGTTGGATTAGTGGCTTACTCATGCGAGAACGCTACAATTGAAAACAATCTAATTAACGATAGTTTAAGCATGGCTATGTACATTAAGTCATCAAGCAATATTACATTGCTAAACAACATTGTTCAGGGAGGAGGTAACGGCATCCGGGTAGTTTCATCAAGCAACATAACGATAGCTAACAGTAATATTACTGGTACTTATGAATGGGGTATCGAGCTAGAAAATAGCTATAATGTATCAATCATAGATAGTATGATTACTCAAACCTATTACTATGGCTTATATCTAGTTAACTCAGAGAACAATACGATACAGAACAATAATATTAGTTACAATAGCTACGGCATATTTATTACAAGCAACAGCAATAATAACTCATTAATAAGCAACCTAATAGAAAACAATCAAAATCACGGTATTCATGTAGCAGTATCAAACAATAATTCCCTAATAAGTAACGATATCAGAAATAATGGCGGTTTTGGTGTCTATTTAGAGGGATCGAGATTCAGTGTGATTAGAAATAATGATTTCACAAACGATGGATTATTCGTATATAATTCCTACGACAATAATGTTGAGGATAATAAAGTTAATGGTAAACCATTAGTTTACCTGGAGAATGAAGTAGACATAACAATTAGTTATGCTGGTCAAGTAATTTTAATTAATAGTTTAGATATACTCATAATAGCCGTGGATTGCAGTTCAGCAGATGTAGGAATAGAATTATGGAGAACAAACTCAAGCTCTATTTATAACAGCGTAATTAAAAACAATATTTATGGCATTTACATGTATGAGACAGATGATAATAGTGTTTTTAGCTCTACCATTTCTGGCTCATCAGATAAAGGAATATACATATACAAATCAGATTACCCGTATATCCATAATACCGTATTTAATAGTAATATATTTGGGGTTTACGCATCAGAGACATGGCTATTATATATAGAGAATAATAGTTTCTTCAACAATGATGTAGGAGCTGCATTACTGGGCACAAATCACAGTGAGATAAAAGAGAATAATTTTGATGGTAATAATGATGGATTAAAGCTTACTAACTCTAACGATAACGACATAATAAATAACACAGTGATCAACAATAAGAATAATGGAATAGAGATATATCAATCAACACAGAACTACTTAGTTAACAATACAATAATGAATAATTCTTACTACGGTATATATCTTCATTCTTCCGATTGGAATGATCTAATAAATAACACCTTCATAAAAGATGGTTTACGCGTAGAGGACTCATATAACAATAATGTAGATGGAAACACTGTGAATAACAAGCCATTAATCTACTTAGAGTCTGATCTAGATAAAACAATAACTAATGCTGGCCAAGTCATACTAATTCAGTGTACAGATATTTCCCTGAGTAATCTAGACATAAGCGAAACAGATATAGGAATTTATATGGAGGATTGCTCTCATTGCGGAATTCATGGTAGTAATGTGATGAATAATTACTTTCAGGGAATATTTATATACATATCATTACACATAGAGATAGAAGATACATACATGGGAAATAATCAAATTGCTGGTATTGAGTTATCTCAGTCCTCACAGATCAACATTCAAAACAATATAATAACGAGTATTAATGGCTCATCGATAATTATTGAGAAATCGTACGACATAGAAGTAAGCTCAAATAATATCACCAATAATGAAGACTCATTAATAATCTCTAATTCTACACAAGTTTTCTTAACTGCAAACAAATTCGAGAGCAATAACCAGTATGCAGTTAAAATCTATGATTCCAATACACTACAAGTCACAGCTAACACCATAGTAAACCATGATTATGGAATATATATAGAGAATGTAAGCGATACCTACGTCGGTTTTAATAATATTACGGGTAACAATGTGGATGGTGTATATATCTATAACTCCAGCAACATAGATGTTTCAAACAACGAAATTCAAAGAAATAAAATGCATGGTATAAGTGTATCCGAATCAAAGACAATACATGTATACACTAATTACATTTATTCTAGCGGATACGGAGTATATCTATATGGTTGCGAGGATATCGAAATAAACTGGAATTATTTCCGTAATAACTCTGAAGCAATAAGACTAACGAAGACTAATAACTCACTAGTGTTCGATAATACCATCACTAGTAATGGCATAGGAATAAACCTAGTTCATTCATCCAATAATGTGATCTTATCAAACACAGTTTGGTTCAGCAATATTAATATTTGGATCCTGGAGAGTGATTCACAGAGCAATAAAATATACTTTAATTACATTGCCTATGGCGAAATAGCTGGAATAGAATTAGATAATGCATATATAAACAAGATTTATGCAAATACTATTATCTCAAACAACATAGGTGTATTTAGTCGTAACAGCTTTAATAACGTAATTTTCCTTAACGATTTCATCAATAATTCTATTCATGTTATCGATAATGGCTTAAATACGTACTATAGTACTTACGGAGACAGGCTCTATGGAAATTACTGGGATAACTTCACTGGACATGACCTAAATGGAGACCTAATAAATGATATTAAATATGCCGTAAATGCTAGTAATAATATTTATGATCGTAATTCTTTCGCTGTTAAAATAGAGTTTCTAAACAAGGATCTATTCGTGGCTAGAACAGAGCGAAAAATCGATAGATTCTCATTATACATTAACACTAGAGTAATTACTGAAGATACTATAGAGGATGTATTAATTAAATGCGCTTACATTAATGTCTCGTATGTTTCCCAAGCCACTTATAATCCAGCTACGGGAACTTTCTATACAGTATTCAATATAAGTGATCTGAATGAATGGTATGTCTATTATAGCGTATTAATAAGAATCAATGATACGTGGTTTAAGACGGGGGATAGGACAATAGAGTTCTCAGATTTAACTAAGCCAGAGATTATCTCGGTGACTTGGTCTCCAGAGAAACCTCACGTTAACGAAGAGATAACCATATATGCTCAAGTAAGAGATAACTGGGGTATAGATCAAGTTATTCTGCGTTACTATGATTCTACAGATAATTCATGGAATGAAATAACTATGAATCATTTCGCTGGAACGGATATCTACTATACAGATCTAGCTAGTTTTGATTACTCCACTAAATTACTCGTAACTATACATGCGTTTGATACTAGTGGAAACGAAGCTGTATCAGACATATATGTAATCGAAATTAAGGATAGTCCACCAACGATCGAGCATATAAGCTGGACCCCACAACAGCCTGGTCCATATAGAAATATAACTGTTATGGCTACTATAACGGATGATACTGGAATTAGTAAAGTAATATTATTCTATTATACTGATTCCTGGAATAATATTACAATGGTTTATAACGAGGAATTGGGGGTATACGTGGCTGATATCATTGGTCAACCAGCTGGAACCAAAATAAAAATTAAGATTTATGCAGTAGATACAAGTGGCAAGGAATCAATATCAGGAATCTATACCATCGAGGTTAAATCCCCTCCTTCAGGAATAATTGGTTTCGAGGGAATATTAATCACTGCTTCAGTTGCTGTTATCTCAATTCTAGGTGGATTAGCGCTTGCCTTTATTGAACCTGTCAGGAAAAAGCTTTTTAAATTCTCATAATTTTTCTTTTTTATCAGATAATTCTTTAAATATATCTATTGACTAAATAAATCATAAAGGTTAAAATATAAAAAAATATTATTAATTATTCTGAAATAATAGTCATATTTCTATATTAGGTGTTTTAAATATGAAGCTAACAACTCAGGAAAACTTAATGAGCGCGTTTTCTGGCGAGAGCCAAGCCCATATGAGATATCTCTACTTTGCAGACATAGCTGAGAAAGAGGGTTTCCCAAATGTAGCTAGGTTATTTAGAGCAGTAGCTTTCGCGGAAGTTATCCATGCATTTAATCACTTTAGGAAACTAGGGCATCTAAAGGGTGGATTCCTTACAGTTGCTCATGCAGGATTCGGACCTGGAAACACATCAAAGAATCTTGAGATAGCGATAGAGGGGGAGAAGTATGAGATAGATGAGATGTATCCAGCTTACATTGAGGTAGCGAAAATGCAGGGAGAGAAAGCTGCTGAAATGAGTTTCAAGCTAGCTCTTGAATCAGAGAAAGAGCACTATAAGTTATTCGTGAAAGCTAAGGAGGCGGTAGATCAGGGGAGAGATATTGAACAGAAAGATATTTATGTGTGTGAAGTATGCGGATACACCGTTGAGGGAAAAGCACCAGAACGCTGCCCAATATGCGGAGCACCACTAAATAAATTTAAGAAATTCTAAACACATCATTGTCTAAAAACTTTAACTTTTTGATTATATATTTTATGTCCCTTACCAAAGTTTTAAACAATTTTTATAAAGAAGGCTTAAGCTCTTAATCGTCTTCATTTAAATAAATTCTTATTCTGCTTTTTCATCTTATTTTCAGTTTGCTTAATTGATTCCAGCATTAGCTTGTAGGATTCTAAGACTCTCGACTGATGCGTTAACGCATCATTCAACGATCTTCTCAACTGTTTCAGATAACCATGATAATAGAAATAATTCTTTGGGAGTTATTAAGGAGTAAACTGATGGGAAAACAAAGGTCCCGATTACTACTTAACACGCAGATCAATTGGTTTAACTTGTTCAAAATAATTAACTGGCATTACTATGATTCATATGCCTTTGCTATCTCTATAAAACTTAATTAGTTTCAGTAATTAGGTATTATTAAAAATCTAGCAGTCTTATTGCACATGAGTAAAATTTTTAAATTAAAATTCTCTTATTATAATCGATTGCCATATATCATTTTTTAAAAGTAATTACGGTGCTAAAACATGTTTAAAACAAAGCTATACAACTTCTCAAGCAAGGTCATTTACTGGACAGGTCTCGCAAATGTAATTCTTCCGATTCTAGCTGCATTTATCTTGCCTATCATGGTTCTAGGTTTATGGATATGGCTACTTTTAATGCCAATACTAAACTATTTCATCTGGAGAGGCGTATTGAGGGGCAATAAATTATCTATAGGAATTCAGTTTTTCACTCTGTTCTTACTGGTAGCCATAGGGATCGTGGTAACGTGGAACTTAGCGCTGTACGGTTTGTTGCCAAAAAAGTACGTAACTCTAATGGATTTCTGGTTTCTCCTCTCGACAATAGGCATATATCTTGGTATATTCCTAATAGGTATCTACTTATATCTCCCGCTCGGACAACTTAAATTCTCTATGGCTGGACCAGTAACGATCATAATGGCTTTCTCGTACATTGCTTTCTTAGCAATATATTGGTTTAATTTAAGAGGGTGAGCTATAAATGAAAACTAAATTATTTGTGTTCGTGATTATTCTCTCTCTCTCTCACTCTCGATGACTTTTATGGTGTTTCCTGTTAGATCAACTACTACTTATGAGTGGACTAGGGATTCTGAATTTAATTACGGGAGCACGTACTGGTATCCACAGATCGGAGAATGGAGTTGGATTGATGGGCACTGGACTGATATTCCTCCATCACAGACGGACTATGTTAAATTTGAGACTGATGGATCCGATCACATAGTACATTTATCAATAGATAATAATGATATGGGATATACTGCTGTTGCTAAGGCTGTTCAGGGATGGGTTTGGGGTAATAAGCCTAGTGATGTATATCAGCCAACGCCATTACAGTTAACATCTAATATTATTGAGTTAAAAGCTAACATTGTTATTACTTGGTCCACAGTTTCTACTTGTTGGTGGTGTCCTGGTTCTGAAGCTGCTGTACTAGTTAATGTTTGGTTTATAATAGATGATATCGATGTCTATGTGAATGAGGAATGGCATCATTATGATAGAGCCATATTTGGTGCGGATTTGTATTTTCTTCATGCAGGAAGCGTTTTGCCTGATCATAATATTAGAGAAAGTGGAACTAGCAATGGTCTACCTGTATTAGTTTACACGAGATATTTTCAAAATTCAGCTTCTGGATCGTTTACAGTTGATCTCATTGATGATGTATTGGTTGATGCGAATCAGCATAATGTTTACTTTAATTTGAATGATGTTACTTTATATGAGGTAGAAGCGGTAGTAGAGGAGCATGAGGGTTTTGCTGAAGCTAAATTCTCAATTGAAAGTATATTATACTGTATCGAGTAGCGGGGGTTCTTGTCCTACATTATCCGTATATAGCAATGCTGCTTGGATAAATGAAGGGGTAATGGATATCCATACTGGTGCATATAATAGAGACGTCATATATCGTCATTATCTAGTTGCTAAGCCTGACTTGATCAAAGGTAATTTCTATGTTCTTAAGCTCTCTGAGCTTGATGAGTATACCTCGTATATCGATAAGGTCCAGTTGGTTGCTGTGAGTGATAACGGTTCAGCAATTTACTTGCCTCTAGTAATCGCCTTTGATAACAACAATAGGTCTGTTTCTCGCTTAGTTAGGAATAGTGATGATGTCTGGCTTGTGCTTAGGCCTGGTGATGAGGCGTATCTATGGTTCTACTATAGCGGTACTCTGGATAACTCCTGGCGCTTCGTCTTTATAATTGAGGGTCATAACCCTAAGAGCGGGTACTGAAACCGGCTTCTTCTTCATTTTTCATTTTTTTTATTTTGTAGTGAGGATATCTTCCGTTATGGGTTTATTATCAAACTGAAAAAGCAGAAAGCATCATTAAAAATTTGTTTAAATGAAGACTATAAAAAATCAGATTATCTTCTTTTATTGTACGAAATTTAAATTAGATGCTATCTAGAAATTATAATAAGAAATTTTATGATAATGAATAGGTGCCTTGTTTTGAGAAGAGAGTACTATAGATGGCTACAAGAAGCAAAGTGGGATTTAGATACTGCTAGGATTCTCCATAGGGAAAAGAGATACAACGCTGCTGCTTTCTATGCTCAGCAAGCAGCGGAAAAAGCTATGAAAGCATTATTATACAAAATAAACGAGGCTGCATGGGGCCATAGCGTAAGAGAACTGTTAATTAGATTTAGTAGCATATCCAATATAAACTTAAACGAGGAATTATTAACATGCGCTAGGGAGCTTGATAGGCACTATATACCTGCAAGATATCCAAATGCTCATCCCTCAGGAACGCCTCATGAGGCTTATGATGAGGAAACTTCAAATAGAGCTCTTCAATGCGCTGAGAAATTAATTAATTTTGCAGAGGGAATAATTAATGATGATTGATGAGGTGGATTTACGGCTTATAGTTGAAAAATTAAAGAAGAATCTCGATTTAGTAGCTGTTATTTTGTTTGGTTCAAGAGCTAGAGGAGATCATCATAGATATAGCGATTACGACATTTTAATAATAGCTAGATTCAAGGAACCGTATTTAGAGAGAATAAATAAGGTGTTAGAGGTATTGGAGTACACGAGATTACCGATAGAAGTTCATCCATATACTCTTGAAGAAGCAATGAAAATGTTGCGGAAAGGTAACCCGATAATCTTCGATGCGTTAGATGAGGGGAAGATACTCTACAAAACTAGAGATCTAAACAAGCTATTAAAACTCTTTAATAAGCTCAAGAAATTGGGAATGAGAAGAACAGAGACATCAATAATCATTCCGGAGCATTCACTATAATACTTATTTATGTTTCGTCGGTTGATTCTGTCCCTCTGTTTTTTATACTATTCAAAATAATAATGATGAGGAATATTAAATATCATGTTGTTAGAATCCTTCTTCTAAAAGACACCTACAGAGAAATTCTAGAAAAGCGGTTAGGTTCATTTGCACTAGAATTAAAAGTAAGATTCAATATGGCAATAATTAAGGATTATTATAACCTAGAGATTTACTTAGGAGATTCCGTTGAGTATTAGTATTGTTGATGAATCTAAAATATCTGCTCACACTATTGCCACTCTGTACTATTCATTTTACCGAGAGCTAAGGGATAAGCAAGGATTACCATGTGGAAGCGTTGAAGATTATGAAAAAGAGATAAGGGAGTTGATTAAGGGAGGTAATAAGTTCTTTATCGCTCTTATTGATAATGATCCAGCGGGTTTTGTTAGAATTAGTGAGAGGGAAGGAGCGTATTGGATAGAGGAGATCTTTGTTAAACCTAAGTATCGCGGTCAAGGCCTAGGCAGAATACTTGTTGAGGAAGCGGAGAAGTATATAAAGGAAAGAGATGATGCGGCATACATTATGGTTCTTCCACAAGAACTAAGCACTATTAAATTCTGGCTTCATATGGGATATAAAATGCTCAATACTATAGAGTTAGTGAAATATCTTAATAATCCACCAAAAACTGAGGAAACGAGGATGCTAGAGGTATTTGGTTTCCCGTTATTGATATGGCGCTGGGAAAAAGAGGAATACGATGAGTTAGAATTGGAGTTTTTGAGCGTTCTTAAAGAGTTCTTCTACAAGTATGACCGCGTAGTATTCCTCAAGGTAATTATATATGCTCTAAAAAGAGCTCTGAAAAATGAGAAAATGGATTAATACCACCTATAAATTATCCAACAATGTTATTAGAGCTCGTGATTCTCTAGGAGAATAAAATCTAAGTAAGTCCATATTTACCGCTTAGATTGAGATTTATCTCTTTATCAATAGTTAAAGCTTTTAAAATGTTAATTAGTTATATAGTTATATGGTGATGTAATTGAAAAAATATGTTACTATCTCTGTTCCAGAACATGTTAAGAGAAAACTTGAGAAAGTTAAGGGATCTATGGAATGGGGAGAATTCCTACTAAAACTATACGAAGATTACGAGAAGTTAAAAAGAGAAAGAAAATTCATGGAGCTAGCGGATCTCCTAGATGAGAATGATCTCAAACGCATAGAGGAAGAATCTAAAAATTTTCGCAAGAGATTTTCTTTAGGTGATTAGATGAAGCTATTTGATACATCCATAATTATAAAGATGCTGCGTGAAAAACAGTTTCAAGTAGGGGCAATATCTATAATCACACTCATAGAAATTCTACGAGGGACAAGCGCTAGTAAGAGAAAGATAGTAAAGAAACTTTTGGAGGGAGCATTTGAAATAATTACAATTGACAACGAAGTTATACTTGAGTACTGTAAACTATATGAAAAACTAAAAGTTAAGGGGTTAATATTACCAGATGCAGACTTATTAATAGCCGCTAGCGCTAAAGCTTACAACATGAAACTAATAACCATGGATAAGGACTTTGAAAGATTAAGAAACTATGGCTTAAAAATAGAGATTATTAAAAATAATAACGAGTCGTAGTTGATGACTTCTTGATCCTTAAAAAGTCTTTATTAATTCTAGCAGTGCCTCTTTGCCCCTATTTAATATTGGTTCTCCATGAGCTGGAAGAATATGACTAAAATCGATATTCACGAGCTTTTTAATCGCCTCTCTATTAGCTTCAGGGTCTTCCGAGTATTTCTCAGGGATCTCTAATAATTTACCATTCTCAACACGCATTAAGTCACCGACGAAAAGCGCTTTAGTATTCTCCTCTAGCAAAGCAATATGTCCTGGAGTGTGACCGGGAGTATGAATAACTCTAAGTCCCTTAATAATATCTCCGTCATTTAACAAAACATCAATCTTATTTATACTAGTCCTCTCCTTGATTCCATCAACCTCATAGCGAGATGCAGCAACCTTAGCTCCACTAGCCTCTAGTAGTTCTTTTAATCCCCCAACATGATCACTATGCTTATGCGTTATAATTATTAAAGAGAGATCTTTTGGATCGTAGCCGAGGGAATTAATGTAGGGGAGAACATGCTCTGTAGCATTGCTTAAACCAGCATCAATGAGTAAAAGCTCATTATCCCTCTCTATTACATAGACATTGACATAATCGATCTTAACTAGATGAATATTACCTAAAACACGCATAGGAATAACCAAGTATTATTTGTTTGAAATTTATTCACAATGCAAATCTATGGCATTAAAATAATATATATTAATCCATTTATAAGAAAAACTTGCTTGAACCAAATTTCTTAAGACATTTTATATTCTAAATTAATATCATGCGTGAAAACAATTATGTTAAAAAATCTTCAATATTTAAATCAATAGGAAGCGGCTTGTTCTCATAATTAACTAGTTTTTTTGTCTTTTATAGCCTTTATGCCTAGTGCCAACATAGATGACTCCTATTTGTTGCTAGAGAAATTAGTTGGCTTAGATATCGAGAGGAAAATAGGTGGGGTAGGTCTCGATTTGTCCTATATCAAGTAGCTATAGTGAGAAAGACTGTGATCTACTCTATCCCTAGCTCGCAGAGTCTAGCCAGATTAAATATCAAGCCCCATAAAACAGCTTCAGTCTCACAGCTCTTCCAGGACCTACTCGTGACGTACGGTAACGCCCTAGACTT
>JALWRR010000122.1:12045-16109 GCA_026993975.1 Promethearchaeati archaeon
CTCTCAAGGATCCTGGCTCTGGTTTTAACTTTCCTTCTCTCGCTGGCACGCATGCCTCTATTTCAGCCTCTTTAAGTCTCTTGATGAGATTCTCTGAGTCATAGAGTTTGTCAGCTATCAACTTACTGAAGATTCCTGCCGAGATTATATCCTCTAGATGCCCATTTTCGAATGCTTTTAGTTCTCCAATGAAGCTTGGAGTGGCCGTCATTGTGTATATCATGTCCATCTCCGGTACATAGGACATCACAAGCCTAACGAACTTCTTTCTCGGCTTCCTGCGCTTACTTCTCCTTCTCCTCCTTTTTTTCTCGCCTTTTTCTAAACGTTTCCAGCCTCCACTCATAATACTGCGTTCCCCTACCCTTCTTTATGCCGCTTCCATCAGGTATCACTGTCAATTCTCTTAGTCCTAGATGCCTATAAGCTATGTAAAATGTCTCTCTTATAAGCTTGTGCACTATCGGAGACAGGTTCCTTCGCCATCTATAAATCGATTTGACTGAGGGCATTTGTTTCAGACCAAGCTTTCGATAGATTTCTAGTGCCTTCATCTCTCTATAGCCTCGCTCTGGTGTGAGATGATAAAGCGTCAGATAAATTAATATGCCTATTCTAGCTGGTAGTGGGTAGCCTTTTCTCCCTCTCTCGTTGGGGTATGGAGGCAGTTTCTTTCTCGCCAATCTGACAGCTTTCCAAAAAATTGATATTGGTGAAACATGTTTAACTATCATTGAGGCGGTCTCTTGCTCTATTGGCATGTTGCCTCGTAATACGTATATATTACTGCGTATTTAAGGCCGCCGATGACTATTTTTCTTGCTCTATGAGAAGGCTGTGAGAAGTCGAAGAAAAAAGTTAATTATGAGAATAAGCCTAGGAAGCAGAATTGAATATAATAGTAATCGCATATTAACACTAAGACTTATATATTATTTATCGTTTAATATATTGCGTACCTATGGTTAAAAATACTTACTTTACAAAATAGTTTATACGTTTTAAAATATTGTTAAACAAGGTGAAGAACAATTATTTACGTAAACATTTTTACTTCTCCTCATGCTATGTCCATGCCAGCCCAGGGCATTATTAAATTTTTTAAAAAAGTAGGTAAAACATCATTGATAAAGGAATTAATCTTGGCTTATATCGATGGCATCATAATGAAATATGATGCAAAATCAAAGCGCGCCGAACCAACCGCATCGATAGGCACGATTGATTTTGATACATCTGGCAGACTACTAGATTTTCTGGGATATAGAGAGCCTGGTGGGAAATACGCGCTTATTCCCTTAGATACCAGGGCTGTATATGGGGAGGAAATCGCATATATCGAAAACATGTCTGATTTCTATAATGATTTTATGGAAAGGATTAAGAGTGGGGAGGTATCCATCCGGAATTTAACAATTGGGGGAGCTAAGTTAAACATTTTTGATGAAATTATTAATAAAATTAAAAGCATGCAAGAAATAAATAGTGAAAAAAAAGATGAATTAGTAGCAAAAATGAGCGAAGCTCGAAATATAGTATGTGCTTTGAGAATGTTTGCGAAACCTAGCCTAGGAGAATATAGTATTTATTCAGAATTACTAAATACGAGGAGTATTAGGAATTCTATTTCTCTAATTCTTCAAGAATTCACTAGTGAAGCTATTCCAGAGATAAGTGAAGAGAAATTCTTATTCGTTGATGCCCCACTGGTTCCAAGAATCTTCCAAGCAATCAAAGAAATGATTCTAAATATATCTAAGATAACACGCAATGTTAAAGTGAATATAATATATGTAATCCCTGTGTTTAGCATAGAATATGGCAAGAAAATAAAAAATATTCTATTTTATTTCAATAGCGAAAAAAGGCAGTCAGCCAATCTACTAATAAAAAATGAAGCTATAGGACGGTTAGTAAATGAAGTTTACATACTTAAAGGAGTCGAGAGCAGCGTAAATATGGATGTTATTAATGAATTGCAACAAGATGAGGAGATTGTATCTATATTAGAACAATACGATATTCAACGAAGAAAAATATATGCATGGATCCCCTATATTCCCGATTATACGTGGAACGATGCTTTGAATTTAATTAATAGCTATTATCTCTACGGTATGCATATTGAAACAAACGAGCAGGAAATTGCAAAAATCTTTATAGATATATTAGAGTCTCTAAGGATATAAGGGAAAGAAAATGACGGAGGAAGAGACTCTAGAATTAAAAGTCGTAAAGGATCAAGGTATTGTTAAATGGGGATCATTAAGAGTTGTAATATTAAGAGCTGATACCTTATTCGATTTAATTAATTCGATAGAGAGATTCACTAGTCGCCCTGAAATACTAATAACGCTTGGTCAACAAATTGGTTATAAATATGCTGAAAATATGAAAAATTCCAATATTTTTGAGGCTAAATCGCTTTGGACTGAAAATAAGGAAGATTTTCTTAAAATAGTGTTAACAACTGACACTTATGGCGGCTGGGGGCGATTTGAACTCGAACGAGCAGAAAAAAATAAGATCGTAATAAAGGTATATAACTCATTTCTAGCATCGATATATCTAAAACGATTTGGAAAATCAGATCATCCTATTTGCGCCTTCTTACTAGGATATTTTCAAGGCATTCTTGCAAGTATTTTTAATAAAGACATTACTGAGATACTAGGTGCTGAAGAAAAATGCGAAGCGATGGGCGATGATTATTGTCAATTTGAGTATATACTTCAGTAATACGATAAATGTTCATTATTGAATAATAAGCGGTGGTATTAATGTCCCGTCATTCAAGTATTTTAAGTAAGCTACTCGCGGGAATAAGCATTTTATTTATTATAGCACTAATGTATCTTGGGACATACATTATTGGACTTTATTCTGTATATTTATTTATTCCTTACTTTATATTAACAGTGATATTTTATTTATATATTAAATCGTTTGTAGGTGAGTTAAAAGAACGCATTAAGAGATGTGTTGCAAAGGATGAAAAAAACGGATATAAAATATATAGAATGTCTATTGCAGCTTTTCAAGATTACTTAGAAATGGAATATCCAATTAAAGTAAATAGAATTGTGTGTCTTTTTTATTGCCAACTCTTAAGTTTATCAATTATTCTAGCGGTCGAAATCTTAATTGGAATAGCACATTATGGTTTTTTACCGCCTTTGAGATTTAATAGTAGTAGCATATTAATATATCTTTCATGGGGATCTATACTATTCTCTATCATGCCGTTCGCAGTCACTATTTTCCCTAATGGCCCCCTACAAGCATTTATACTTCAATCACAATACATAAAACCACTAAAAGAAGAAGAAATCCAGAGAAGTATCGGCATTCTTTTTAACTTTCTTTTAAAACCAGAACTTAATAGACTTTCGCACATGTATAAGACATATATAGAATGTAGATTACAGAGAAGTCTTTTGCAGGAATTAATTAATAAAAGATCACTTGTTAAATCTTTTAGTGTTGAAACAAAAAAAGATGACACTAAAATTATACATTCAGTTAAAGTGACACAAGATCTGAGAAACTTTATTTATAGCAAATTGCTTACTATTAAGCAAGAAGAGCAGAAGGAAATATCTATTGAAGTAGAGAGAATTATTAGTCAGATATCATATAATCTAAAGGGCGAAAATAAAAAAGGTACTTCTAATTTATATCAAGAAGCATCTGATGCATTTGAAGATATAAAGAAAATGCTAGAAAAAAGCATTCAGAATATTCAATTATTTGAAATAAAAGAAATTATCCTAAATATTTTAAAAGCAAATTACCAAGACTGTGAAAGACAATTTGGACTATTAGTTAATCTATTTTATCTCAAGATATATCGAGAGATAGATCGCTTAAAAGCTCGTGAAGAGAAAATTTTAGAAACAATTAGAAAAAATCTACGGGATGTTTTAAGCTTAAAGATAGCTCTTTATCGGGGTCTTTATGATCCAGAATTAGAAAGAGAAAAAATCAGTGAGAGCCTTATTAAAAATATTACAGAACGGTTAAAATGGATATATATAGGTAAGATTACAGAGAGTATATTAGGG
>JALWRR010000123.1:0-13159 GCA_026993975.1 Promethearchaeati archaeon
CATAATTTCTTAGGGAGAACCTTTAATTGTTCTAATGTAGTGATTCAAGTGTGGAATGTTTCTGTTGAAGTGTTATCAATAAGTTGTCTCATTAAATAAAAAATGAGGGAAAGAGTATCTAGATGTTATAACGCATTCTGAACATTATGTGATCTCTAGCATATGGATCTAGTCTAACGCCTTCAAGAACTTCAAAACCACCTTCATTCTCGAGGATATTCTTTTGCTCCTCAAAGATCTCCTCTGGAGGTCTAGTTACATCTATTGATCGAGCCTTAATAGCTATTAATCCGTAACCGCCGGGTTTAAGAAACATTTTTGCGTTCCTTATGAATATTTCAGCTTGGAATGGTTGAGCTAAATCAGCGTAAAGCACATCTACTGTCTCGCCAATATACGAATATTCATGTGGTAAACGAGCATCCTTTAATAACGGAGCAATATTTTTCCTTATTTCAGAAACCTTTATTAAGTCTCTAAGTGGTCTAGGAGCGAACTCAATACCATAGATAATCCCGCTTTTACCGATTATATCAGAAATATGACTAGCTGTTGTGCCAGAAGCAATTCCTAGATAAAGGATTTTTGATCCTTTTGTTATGGGTACTTCCTTAAGCCCATTGATTATAGCTGCAGCTAACTTACTTCTATAAGGATTCCAAACCCTGTACTCTTCCCCTTTCCACTTAACTAATTTCTCGTCATAAACGGTGTGACCAGGAGTGAGGTTCTTGGTAGCTAGGACTTTCCGGCCATCCTCATACTCAATAAAATATATCCCGGAGAAAATTTCCTCAACATTAATAACTGCGATAGACAACGTGCTCACCTCTTTTTACCTTTCTTTTTTCTCTTCTTATGAGGTTTCTTTCCTTTAGGCGGAGGTCTCGGTTTCTTCTCTTCCTTCTTCTTTATTGGGGGCTTAGGATACTTCTTCTTGATTTCCTCAATCCTTCTTTCTAGATCCCTGAGCAATTCATCTCCAATATACTCTCCAGTAAAGTAATCTACTCTAGCAGCAATAGTAAGTTTACCAGCGAGGGCTCTAGCTATCTTTCCACGCTGCCACCATGGAGCCTTAAATATTCTTGGATCTTGGAAAATAATACCATGCTTAGGTGGAGTACCCTTTCCATGGAGCGCTCTGAATAGAGCTTTTTCTGCGCCGAGGATCTGGATAGTGCTGGATGGCATTTTCGCTAATTCACCTATACCTCCTGCCTTTCTAATTAACTTGGCTCCAATCACGGATCCGATTAAAGCACGAATGTTTGGAGCTGCCTCCTGCATTAATTCATCTAAGTATTCCAAGATCCTTTCTTTATCCTTATATAAGTCAAGTGTTCTCCTAGCTATGTGCTGTATCATCTCTATATCTCTATCAGTTATGCTTATACCGACTCTATCGCTTTTAGCTTTAAGAACAGCTTTAATTAGTTTTTCATTCTTGATATACTTTCTAAGATTCTCCTCAGTGAAATTCTCTACACGGCCCAGCTCAGATACTAACGTTAGATATAATTCATGATCCTCAATCTCTTTTCCTAATTCAGGCCAGTAATAACCATACCACTCTCTAACATGAGACACTAGCGTGTTAATCATCTTAGTAAGATCCTCTGATATAGTGACAGCCCTAATAATCATTAGGTCCCTTCTCTCACCAGCCTCAGCAACCTTCGCTTTAGATATCTCAGCGCTAACACGTGAAGCGAATTCAACGTATTTTTCATAAGATCCAAATATCTCCACGTATATCCTCGATACATGTTCTCTAGCCTTAAGTAATTCTTTTCCACCATCTATTATCTCGATATCTAGGTCGGGAAACTCACTTCGTAGTAATCTAGCAAAGCTCTCGCTATCAACTTTAATCGTGGAATCCTTTATTTTCTGTACGATCTCTCTAAGCTCATCGATCATTTTATTCTTTTCTAGATCTAGAAGAGCCTTAGCAGCTTTATCTGCATCAGGTTTCTCATCACCAAAGGGCTTGAACAAATACTCTTTAAATCCATCGGAAATAGCTATTACTCCTGGATACGTAACGAAAATCCACATTCTCATCATCACCTTTAACTCAGCTTTTAAAAATACTATATTTTATTAACCAGTAAGAAATACAGTAATTGTCATATAAAAATGATTTTTAGATCAAGCTTTTTCTCTTGTCGAATAATAATTGAAGTTATGCGCGTTAAGAATTATTGGGGGGAATTAAGCATGAGCAGAGAAATAATAACAATTGATGGTAGTATGGGTGAAAGTGGAGGACAAATCCTTAGAACAGCGTTAGCCTACGCTGCAGTAATGAGGAGACCCGTGCAAATTACCAATATCAGAGCTAAGAGATCGAACCCAGGATTAAGACCACAACATTTATCAGCACTTAGAGCTCTAGCTAAAATAACTAATGCTGAAGTGAAAGGTGACTCTGTAGGATCAATGACAGTATTTTTTAAACCAAAGGAGATTAGAGGAGGAGAAATAACTATCGATCCAGGCACAGCAGGAAGCATTACATTAATCATCCAAGCCATTCTTCCAGCATTATTATACGCTAAAGAGAAATCAATAGTCACGATACGAGGCGGAACAGATGTACCTTGGTCACCACCGATCGATTCATTCAGATTCGTGTTTATACCAGCTTTATCGAGAATGGGTATAAACGCTCAGCTAGAATTAGTGAGACGAGGCCATTATCCTCGCGGAGGAGGCATAGTTAAGTTAACGGTGGAACCTTTATCAGAACCCTTAAAACCGATAGTTCTTAAGGAGCAGGGAAGAATACTTAGGATTAGAGGTATATCTCATTGTGTTAGATTACCGAAACATGTTGCGGAAAGACAAGCAAGAAGCGCAAAGGAATTAATTATGAGAGAGGGGATCTGCAGAGAAGTATCAATTGAATTAGAGTGGTATCCTAGAGATAGTGATCCCCATCTAGGTCCCGGATCAGGAATAGTTCTATGGGCTGAAACATCAGGGGACGCGATATTGGAATATGATAGTTTAGGAGCAAGAGGAAAACCCGCTGAGAAGGTTGGTGAAGAAGCTGCTCGAGGATTAATTAAGCAGATTAAGAATGGAGGTGCTGTAGATGTGCATCACACAGATCAGTTAGTGCCATTTATGGCGTTAGCTAAAGGTAGATCAGAGATATATTCGTCAGAGATATCATTGCATACATTAACCGCCATTAAGGTTGCAGAGCTCATAATTGGAGCTCACTTTAATGTTAATGGTGTAGAGGGAGAACCAGGAATAATTATTAGTGATGGTATTGGTTTAGAGCCTTTCTGATTTACTCAAATATTTTCTTTAAATTTTCTTTCGCTTTTTCACGCACATTTACATGGCTCTCTACGGAACTAGCACTAATTTTCTTATTAATTTCTTTCGCGATTGAAGCCATCTCTTTAGTCAATGATTTAATCTCAATCATTCTTTGAGATAAGTTCTCTATTTTACTATCGAATTTCTGGAGGGATAGCTCAAGCCTATCCATACCACTTTTGATATCACTAAAAAGCTTCGTTATTTTTTCCAGATTATTATTCATGACTGCGAGTAGATCATTCCAAGTAGCTATCAGCTCTCTAATCGTATCTAGTGTAGGTACTTTTCCTCGAGGAGTCTCTATGTAATCAATTTTTATTTCCTTAATATTCTTTTTATCCTCACTGCTCATCTCTAACACCACAATATTTGCAATCTTTTCTTGGTTTTAAATCACTAAACGTAGTTATCGAAATATCGTCATCTAAATTAATATTAATCCTAGCGAAAACATTCCTCTTCTTTAATAGAACTCTTAATCCCTGATCAACTTGTAGAGAAGCTACAATAGCCATAGTGGTCGGCAAAGATGCGTTGCATGGGGCTTCTGGTTCTTCTTCGCTTTTATTATCATAGAGAGCTTCACTATCGAAATAACATCCTAAGCAAGGAGTTATGTGTGGTTTAACTACGATAACACGGCCTCTTAAACCATTATCACTGGTTCCACCATCAATCAACGGTTTATTAAACTTAACAGCCATGTAATTTACTTCGAGTCTGGCCTCTAAATTATCAAAACAAGTAAATATTATATCGCATTTCTTAACTACATCAGCTAATTTTTCCCAAGCTATCACATCCACTTGATACCCAGTTATGTTTACCTGGAACTCATCTCCTAGAGCTCTAGCAATCTCACTGAGTTTACTTGATAACGCAATTACTTTAGGCTTACCTATATCCTCAGCAGTGTAACCCAATCTATTCAAGTTTTCTGGACCAACAATATCTCGATCCACGAGTATCAAGTTTCCAATACCAACTCTAACAAGCATCTCAGCTACAATTGATCCTAGACCACCAACCCCAAAAACGCATGCTGTCTTGTCACGTAGTTCAAGTGGATTAAACCCGCTATTCGCTATTCTCTTCAACATTGCCGGTATCTCCACGTTTTCTTCGCCTCGCCATGAAAGCCAGTCTCACAAATTGTAAAGGATGAGTTATTTCTGTTATCTTATATCTCCTTTTAGCGATATAAAACAAGTGTATTTTGCAAGCTTGAGTAGGTTCTCCTATTCTAGCTTTCTCTAAAATCTCTCTGAGAACTTTCTCATCCATATCTGGGTGAAATGATTTAAGTACATCTTTTAGTTGAGCTGATGAAAAAGTCTTATAGGGACAGAAGTATTTGGATATTATTGTTTCGCACTTGGGCGCCTCGTAATCTTTCCTACTGCCAACTGCACCATAAATATGCCTTATATAGTATCCTCCCTTCTTCTCGAATTCATCCCACGAGATACCAACATTATCTACAGCGAACTTGTACCAGAACTCCATCTGTTCCTCGAGCGTCATGCCTAATCGCTTAAGAAAGAGACCTAACTGTAGTCTCTCGCCATGAGGTAAGTAGCCTGTTGACTCTAATCTGGAAAGAAGTGTTCTCATGCATAGTGGCCATAGATCCGGTCGCTCATATAGTTTCTTTCCTTTTAAAGTGAATTCTCTCCTTGGGGATATTACATCTCTCCTATTTCGCCAATACTCCATTAATTCATTCATAGCGTCCTTGAGAACGAGAAGCTTCTCGGATCCCTGTCTTTTTTCCTCAATTAATTTCTTAATGTGCTCCTCTAACTTTCGTTGAAATTTCCATTTTAGTTCTCTCGTTAAGTAATCTGTGAATGTGATCAGCCAGCCCTTTCTCAATATACCTCTTTTTCTCTTTATCAACCTTGGAGCTTCCCAAAATCTCACAGCTATAACTCCATTTTCTGAGCTATAAACAGCATTGAATAAGTTAGTTAGATCTTTCTTCTTCTTGTATTGATCTTTGACTAAATAATATATTTCCTGCCAGATCTCATCCTTACTAACATTAAAGAACGATGTTATCGCATTCCATCCTAATATGAAATCACCAAATAAATCTCGGAGGATCACTAATCTCTCAGATAATTTAGCGTGTTGAAATCTAATACTCAGTAAATCCCCTTCGCTCTCAACTAGCCATGATTGAAAGAATCTATCTTCAGTAACCGCTGTAGCTATTCTTAAAACTAATCCACCAATCGACTCAACTTTTGGATCCGGATTAGTAAGCATTATTTTCTCTGGATCCTTCACTAATTCAAGCAATAAATCTATCTTCTTCTTCCCTAGAGTAATCATGTCATCAACACTAATCTTCCCACTGACTCGCTTTAACGGGTACCAATCTGGTAACTCTGTTTGCTCAAGACTCATTAGATTTCTCCCCCTGCAGAAGAGCATCAATCAGGATCTCATCTATTAATTCTGGTGGAGGAAGCATAGCTTTACCAATCTCCGTGAAAAATATCTCATTCTTAGAACTATCCAGCTTAATAACTCTATCGTTAATTAGTCGTGTTAGAGCCTTATTGAGGAAAACGCTAGCCTTATCCTTATCATTCAATATTAGTGCTAAATCATTCAAAACACTTGATACTGGAATTCTATCACCGCTAGCTTGCTTTATGAATAAGATAGCTAGCACGCTTAAAGTTATATCATCATAGGGTCTCAGATCATCAAGTTTAAGTGATGGATCTAACACAGCTATGAATCTATCAATCTTTCTGCTGCCATGAGCTGTCTGTATTCTTTTAAGCAAAACACCAACAGATTTAAAACGTCTTTCCAGCTCGCTTAATGCTTCATTAATAGGCATACCAGTTTTTCTCAATAACTTTAATACAGTAGCTGCCGGGGCGCCTGTAGCCCTATATCTCTTCGATAAGATTAATGCTGCAGCCATCCTGATGTAATCTTCATTTTCATCGTTTTTTTCACTCATATTCACTCAGCTTAACGATGAATTCATTATTTCTTTTTACTAATTCAAGTGCGTTATTCCTTATAAGTTGTATTAATGCTATTGTTCTGTAGATAGCTGCTTTCTCGTTAACTGGTCTAGTATGTCTCGTTAATAAATATCGGACGGGACAAGCTCCTCCAGCAATGTTAACTTCCCGCAGTATAAGCTCCTTTATTTTTCCAATAATTTCTCTCTTCCAAATAAGATATCGAATTGGTTCAGGAAGAATCTCCTTTTTTATCAATCTGCTTTTGCTTTTTATTTCTCGACGATGAATAAGTGAAATTAGAGCTTTTCTAAGCCCACTGAGAGACACCCCTTTTACCTCTACCTGCTGAGTTACAGGAAAGAGACCTCTAGAGGCATAATCCAGAATTAGCTTTGAGCTGAACATTGGTCTTTTTTTCGAAGCTAGTGCTTGAGTTATGAGTGCTTCTAAGAAAGTATGTCTAGCTTTTACATATAACTGGAGATTAGTGAATAATGATTGACCTATATCGCTTTTCCGAACTAGTAATTCGCGATAATTCTCGTTTTTATAGAGTTCAACTATATTTCTCAATACAAGCGGAGGAATATTTTCAGAGTAACTATCTAGGTAATTCTTGATCAGCCTGATTGTTTCCTGAACCAGTTTTTTAAGCTCTCTTACTAATTCATTATGATTTTTCTGTTTCACACTAAACCCCTTTCTTTAGAGTTGCTTCATTAATAGAGAGAATATCCGTGCATTTTTCGCGCTCATTATACTGCAGATAGTAAATTCTATCAGCATATAGGAGTATCTCATCTCTATGCGTAGTAGTTATAATTCCCTGGAATTTCCCTAAGTGAATCTTTATTAGGTTCATCACGTCCAATAAGCTTCTATCATCTAGAAAAACATCAAATTCATCAAACATGTATATTGGTGCTGGATTAGTAAGCATTATGGCTATTATTAGAGCGATAATAGCTGTTGTTTTTTCTCCTGAGCTAAAGCCGCCTTTATCTATTTCCTCTGGTTTATCTCTATGAATATCGATTGTGATTTTTAACTCTAGTTCATCTATCTTATCTCCGCTGATCTCAACAGATCCCGAAGCATTCAAGCTAGATAATATGCGCTTATAGTTTTTATCTATGATACTAACTTTTTCACGAAGATATCTCACTATATCCTCTAGTTCCCTAGCATATAACTCTCTGATCTTCTCTATCTCTTCATCAAGTTCACGAATCTTCTTTTTATAATCATGAATCCTCGCTAATATATCCTCTATCTCCGTTAGTCTCGACTCCATCTTGAACATCATTTCTCTTAGAGACTCCGCTTGCTTCTCAAGAAAAGCTAGCTCTTCAGTTATTTCATCAATACTAGCGGATTCCAGTAGGTTTTCAGCTGGTATAATAATGCTATCTCTAATTAACTTATCAATATTCGTTTCTGGATCTATTTCACCAGCTCTTTTTAATATCTCATAAAACGCTATTACCTCTTTACGAATCTTCTTCATCTCGGATTTAACTCCACTTAGCTCCTTTTCTATACCTCGAATTCTGGCAGGTAGTTCCTCCTTCTCCATCTCCAGACTCTTTATTCTCCCTATAATATCTGAGTAAGTATCCATTGAATCATCTTTCTTGCTTTCAAGTTCAGCGATTTTTTCACGAATTTCCTCAGCTTTTTTATCGATTTCCTGAACTTTATCCGTAAGTTCATCAATCCTTTTTTGCAAGGATTCTACAGCTTGCAGAACTCTTTTTCTGTCTTCTGGTAGCTCATTTAACCTATTTTTCACAGCTTCAACGCGCTTAATTACTTTCTTTAGATCTAAAATATCTTCCTCTAGACTTCTCTTCTCAGCGTCAAGAGATCTTATTCTTTCGGGTAAATTATCTCTCATAGACTTTATATCTCTTCTCAATCTAGCGATCTCATTATTTAGTTCCTCGACCCTAGATAAGATATTTTCCTCAAATTCTATGAATGCTCTTAAGTTAAATCCAACGAGTTTCGTGAATATGTTGTCTGGATTATCAGCAGGAAACGTTTTTGTCGTATAGATAATGTTTTTGGTTAATGGATCTATCTTTCTCTCAATGATCTCTCCGGTGATCGTTACAGCGCGATTAATATCAAGTCGATTTAAAACAAGAGCAGCTAGATGTTTATCCACTAACACAGGTACATTCCAATTCCTACTTTCAATCAAAGCTATAGCTGGCTCTGACCCCTCTATCACATCACACAGCCAGAAGATGATTAAGCCGCTTTCTTTACCAAGAACATTTCGAGCCAGCTCCTTTAGCTCTTTTCTTTTCCTCCTAGCTCTCTCAATAATCTTTCTAATAATTCTCTCTGAATCTGCTTGATTAAAATTAGTGCTATTTTGCCGGCTAAATGTGTATATGTCATAGCTCCCATATAGCTTTGATTCATGAATAATCCTGGTTAATTCATCATATGAGTGTTTATCTAAAGCGATGAAGGATGATAATAATCTGTGACCTAGCGCATGCTCGATTATAGCACCATATTCCCGCACCTGATTTATCGACATTCGCAATTTAATCTCAAAGAGTAATGGGCCATAAATACCACTTATTTGCTTGTCATGTAAAGTTACAAATAATTCTTCGAGTTTTCCCTGAGGATCTAGTGCGTTAAGTACTTTCCTTACTTCCTCCCTAGAATCCTCTAGTTCACTAAGTAATCTACTCTTTTCTTCTATTAGGCTCTCTAATTCCTCCTCAAGTTCTCTTATAAGCACTATATCCCTATCGCTACCAATAATCTTATTGATTTCCTCTATTCTTTCGCTTTTAGACTGAATCAAGCTTTTTAACTCATCTATATCATTTGTTCCCCACGTATTTTTTATCTCCTCTAAGATCTCAAGCTCTTTCTCGAATCTCTGTCTGATCTCATTTAATTTTACTTGATAACTCTTTATCTTTTCTTCAGCTTGCTTTAACTCATATTCATAACCAACCTTCTCCTTGAGAATTAATCTCTCTAGCTCTTCCCGCAGTTTCTCTATTTTCTCATTTATTCTCTCTCTTTCAGACTCAATGCTACTTAGTTTTTTTCTCGCATTTTCTAGTTCTAAATCTATTTCACTCAACCTTTTTTTAATTTGATTCAAATCTTCCTCTAAACTTGCTTTTCTGGAAGCTAGGTATGCTAACTTAAATATATAATACCTAATGAGTTTATTTTTAGCTGATTTCGGCGGTAGTAAACTCATTTCTTTATCTTTAATAGTTTTCTCAAGATCGTTTAGCATCGAGATATAGCGCTCTCTCTCCTTTTTCTTTTCCTTTATCTCTTCCCCCAAGTTCTCTAACTTAATCCTAAGCTCCTTTAGGCCAATGGAGCTAAGCAAGAGATCAAGTCGTTCTCTAGGACTTAACCTAACCCAATCATTAACTCTTTCCTGCGGAATAAAAAATAGGTTGTTGCTTGGATTAATGTTAATCCTGGAAAAACGTCTTATTAAGTCCTGTCTAGTAGTTATCTTACCATTAAGCTTGAAGAGGGATTTTCCATCACTATAAATGACTCTCTCAATAATAATATCAGCGGAATTAGGTAAGCTCTCTATAAGTCTAACCCAAGATTTACCATTAATATAGAAACCGTTCTGGAATCTAGCTCTAATAATTGCTTTTCTCTCCCCATGCTTTATAAATTCTCTCAGTTTCGAGACGCGTTCTCTACCAAACCCACCAAAAATCAATCTTAATGATTCTAGCACAGCAGTCTTACCGCTACCCTTCCTGCCAACAAATACATTTAACCCCTTACTAAAACGTATCTTACTATGCTTATGAGACATAAAGTTAATTAGCTCTAGTTCCTTAAGCAAATTCCCGAACCCCTAAAACACAAGTACTATGAGAATTAATATACGGTCAGATCACTTAATAAATCTCTTCCTTAAAAAGAAACAATAAAATTCGCGAAGAGAGTGGTGCCGGGGGCGGGACTCGAACCCGCGACTTCCCGGTTTCTCATCACAGTCTGGCCTCTTACTTCGATGAAGGTGATTATGAGCCGGGCGCTCTAGCCAGTCTAAGCCACCCCGGCACTTTATTTCTCTTATGTCATCCACTCTTTTTCTTTATCGTTAAATGATTATAAAATTTTTTGTTGTTTAAAAATGATTATAGATTTATTTCTCTTTTTCTTTTTAATATAGCCTCCCTTAGCGCGTTTATTGCTTGATTTAACGTTATATTATAGGTTATCTGAAATCCACCAACATTACTTCTGCCACCAGACTGCCAGGATAACTTTGATAACTCGTCTAGTAAAGGTATTAAATTGATTTTCTTTTTCATTGTAGCTATTATGCCGAAACGAGCGTATATGTCATCTAATCCAAGCATCACACCTATTTTAGCCTGTTTCTCTAGAGTAAGGAGAGCTAATCTTGCTGCACCAATATCTAGAGGATCTTGAGTGTTATATGTGATTAATTTGACATTTCTCATTATTTCTATTACATTATTTAATTTCCTCTCAGATAATCCTTTGACTAATTCAGCTTCTTTGGAAGAAGCCTTTTTATTCACCCAGTTAATGATCCTTTCCCATCTCCCTACTCTAACTTCTTTAACGAGGTCTTCATAAGGAAATGATCCAATACTCGATGCAAAAGAAATAAACATTCTGTAAGCTAGTTCATTGCTGTCTATGTCGCCCCTCTCAATATGATCTAGAGCATCTAATATTTCATCGGGAGCATCAAGATCGAAAAAATCAACTATCATAGAAGCAACACTACCATATTCCTCGTCACATAAAACATGATTACCGAAATGAAGTGATTTTAGGGGTGCCCTCTTGCAATCGTGATGATCAATAATCAAGCATTTTTCTATATAAGCGTCAAGAGCAAACGGTACCTCGATAATGATTTTTGCAGTAGCCTCATTAACACGGTTAAGAAAAATTATTGGGAGATCAAAAATTCTTTGAATCAATCCACCACCGATTAATCCATCCCAATCCTTATGAGCCAGTATCTCTCTATAATTGATTTTTTCAAGAAAAAGATTATTATTCAAGAAAAAACCTCCATTCTACCTGAAATACCTGATGTACTCAGCTGGTTTCTTACCCTTAGCAACTTTAACTCCCATAGCCTTTAGAAACAGTATCGTGTCCTCTTTGGTCAATCTATGCTTCGTAGGGATCTTGGCTGGTCTAAGTCTCCTTCTCTTAACTCTGTAACCTATTCTCTCCATAGTTACGTTCACATCAAACCCTATAGTTCCTAACTCTGGTTTGTATTTCACTCCTGGTATCTTAATGTGTTCATCTATTCCAAAGGAAAAGTTACCGTTTGGATCTATGGAATCCTCCCAAACAGTATACTCGTACACAGCTAGGACTCTTTTTAAGAATTGATATGCCTCTTCTCCTCGCAGAGTTATTTTCCATCCAATAGCTTGCTTTTTATGTATACCGAATGGCTTAATTGTCTTCTTTGCTCTCAATAACTTAGGTTTGCGGCCAGTTAATTCCTCGAGTATTACTCTAGCTTTCTCTAATGGATCGCCAGATTGACCTACTGAACAATTAATCACAACGGAATGTATCCTTGGGACAAGCGTTGGGTTAGGATATTTATCAGGATGCTCTTTGAGGAGCTTCTCTTTCACAGCATTCATAGTTTCCTCTAATTTTACAGCAATTTGAGTACTTCTTCTCCTTCTAGCTGGCATATCTCACACCTCTCACTCAAATCTCTTAATTACTTTCTTGTACTCCTCTTCTGTCGGAAGTGTTATTGCTGGTCGCTCATCACCAATTAGCAACGTATATTCTAATGCAGTTATAAACTCTTCCTCGTTTGGAGTAACTATCGTTACTGTGCTTGCCCTTGGACCATACATCCTGTTTATTTCTTTTATCTGGCCGTGCACACCCATGTGTCTACCAGCGATTATTATCGCGTATTTGTTTTCTGCTAACTTGAAATGCTTAAGTATTTCTTGATTAGGAATCGATATCATTAAGCTGTCTCCAACAGAGTATTTCTGAAGGATCTCTCTTCTCTCTTCCTCATTGTTAACTTTAAGTAGTATGTTTCTCCCGCCCTCTAAATTCAATTGGATATGCCCCTTCTTAACATATCTCTTTCCAACTATTCTAGCAATCTTAAATTTAGCTTCCTCTGGAGTAATCTTATGCAAGACTAATCTCCGCTTGAAGGGTAGTACCCTATATATCTCATCCGTAAGTGTTAACTCAATTACATCCATAAGCCCAACAGGGAATCTATAATCCTTAACTACCCTACCATCAATCTTTACATATCCAGCATGAACAATCTTTCTAACTTCTTTTAACGTACGTGCATAACCTAGAATGTCCCTAATAATTATCCCTAACGGAATAGATCTCTCAGCAGGATGAGGTCCAGGCATAGGCTTTATCACAAATCGGCGTTTAATTTTCCTAGGGATTGGGAATAATTTCGGTGCAGCAATCCTTTTTAATTGTCTCCTAGGTCCATGCTTAGTCATTCTTCTTCACTCTCCTCTTCATTTTCTTCGGTTTCCTCTTCCTCTTCTTCCTCTTCACTTTCCTCTATTTCTTCTTCAGCACCCTCTTCCTCCTCAGCAACCTCCTCTTCCTCTACAAATTCCTCTATCCTCGCTTTCCTCTCCAACGCTTTCTTTCTACGTGGATCAGAGAGATCTAGTTCCATTATAGCTACATTCCAGGGTCTAAGCGGAACATGAACTGTACTTCCATCAATTCTTTTACGTGTCACATTTTCAACATATATCCTCATTCGCTTAACATCTACCTCAGTA
>JALWRR010000123.1:13169-16099 GCA_026993975.1 Promethearchaeati archaeon
ACCTTACCAATTGTCTCCTTAAACGTTCCCTTCCTAATAATAACTTTATCACCAACCCTAATCCTAAATCTCCTAATACCATATTTCTCTCTTGCTTCAGGTGCTAGAGGAGCAACCATCATTTTAGCTTTAACATGTAGAGGAGCAGTATAGATCATTCTTTTTCTCACTTTTCTAGGTTGACTAGAAACCTTCGGATTTAACTTCATTAGTATCACCAATTACAAATCCTAAACTATTATTTTAGCTATCTTTCCTACGGACGGCCATCTCTTAGCAGCTTCCCTAGCTATAGGTCCATGAACTTCGCTACCTAAAGGTTCTCCCTCTGGATTAATTAATACAGCGGCATTATCCTCAAATTGAACCCATGAACCATCTTTTCGTCTATAGGGCATTCTCTGCCTGACTATTACAGCTCTAACTATCTTCTTGCGCATCTTAGGGGTTCCTTGTTTAACGACACAAATAACTACATCTCCAAGAGATGCATGTGGTATTCTTCTCTGCCTGCCTTTATAACCAGCAACAGCTATGACTTCAAGTACCTTCGCGCCAGTATTATCTGCACATACAAGCTTTGTTGTCACGTTTATTCCTGGAGTTCCACGCATCTTTGGGAACGCAGCTGCTTTTCTCTTAGGCATATTATCTCACCTCTATTCTCCAGCACGCCTAACTACCTGAACTACAACAAACTTAACAGTTTTTGCTAACGGTCTTGTTTCCATAATCCTTACTATATCTCCCTCTCTAGCATCTAAGCAAGGTGGGTTATGAGCCTTTATCTTCGAACTTCTTTTCTCGAATCTCTTATATTTCTTATCTCTCCATAAGTAATCAATTCTCACAACAACAGTTTTTTGCATTCTGTCTGAGACAACAACTCCCTCAAGCATCCTGCCATGTACTCTGACTTTTCCGTGATATGGGCATTTTGGATCATTACATTTCTTTGGTGGTTCTGGGAACAATCCAGCCATCCCAATCTAACCTCTTAACATCTTTTTTAACTTCCTAAATCGATTAACTAATACACCGCCATCCAGGATTATTTTAGTTTTAGCATCATAATATAATTCAAAGATACATATTTTTTTCGGAATAAATATCCTTCTTCCATCATCAAGTTCTATCTCAAACATGTTTCTCGTCTCAAAAGTTATTATGCCTTCTCTACCGATTAGAGTTGGGTCACGTGAATCAATAATCTTTATTCTCTTTCCAAGTAGATTGCCAAATAATCTCTTTGGAATAGACATTATTATATTTCACCATATTCCCGCATAATCGTTAGTATCCGTGCAATATCCCTCTTAACATGCTTTATCTTGCCAGTTTCCTTTAAAGCTCCTCTTTCCTTTCTCGTTATCATTCTTACTAGAGCTGTTCTTAACTTCTCTAATTCCGCCTTTCTTTGTTCGGGAGTCATTTTTCTTATATCTTCGGGTTTAAGAGGCAATTCACTCCACCTCCTCACCAGATATCTCGATTTTCTCTAATATTCTCTTTGTTTCCTCTTCAATTTGCTGTTTTAGTCTCTCTAAATCTCCAGCTACCTCCTCTAAGTATTTAACGTTAACTTTATCCGGAAGCTTTATTTCTGGTTTAACAATTCTCACTCTAACTCCGATGACTCCCGTTTTAACCAGTATACTGGCTTTCCCCACATCAATAAAACGTTCACCTGGCTCTCCTGAATGAATTAGTGTCCCCATGGCGAATCTGTATCTTTTAGATCGTCTTTTTTGGAGCTTTCCTTTAATCCTTATCTCTATCCCTATAGCTCCCTTACTTATTGCTCTCTGCATATAACTATAAGCGACTCGCCTAATCGATGTGCCCCTTCCTATCGCTCTAGCGATTTCCTCAGCAATTAATTGAGCGTTCAGTTCACGATCCTTAACTGGATGCACTTCTAGCTTAACATTGATTCCTAGTTTTTTCTGTAATTTATCCATTATCTCTCTGGATTTTCTCCCGCCCCTACCAACAACCATGCCAGGATTCTTAGCATAGACTATTACTTTCTGGTACCCTAGCGAAGTAGGTATCAAGTCAAGTGTGTAATAACCAGCGAGGGGAGGTAATTCCTGCTTAAGAAATTCATGTATCTTCCACTTCAGCATTAAATGTCTTAAAATTCTCTTATGGAAAGATCCTGTCGGGACATTACCACCGCTCATTCTTCTTCACTCTCCTCTTCATTTTCTTCGGTTTCCTCTTCCTCTTCTTCTTCACTTTCCTCTATTTCTTCTTCAACGCCTTCCTCCTCTCCTTCCTCTTCTTCAGCACCCTCTTCCTCCTCAGCAACCTCCTCTTCCTCCATTTCTTCAGCGCTAACTTCTTCTGCTGGAACAGCTTCCTCTACTTCCTCTGGGACTTCCATCACTACTACTTCTAGATTTGTGCCTCTCTTGATTTTCCATCCCCTTAAAATTCCCGGGCCTCTCCTATCAGGTCTTCTTCTAAGTACTCTACTCTTATGAGCTGCTAATAATAATATCTTAAGTCTCTTCTCATCTAGTCCTTTATCCTTCGCGTTGTTGAGAGCGTTTTCAAGAACACTTAACACGTATTTAGCGGCTTTGTAAGGATACCTGCCAGCAGGCCACTTCCAATAATAATTGTTCTTTCTATGAGCTACGTTTCCCTTAAATCTCTTGAATGGTACATAATTCTTTTTCTCCATTACCTCCTTTAAATAATCTATTGCCTCATGGAGATACATACCCTTCTCCATAATAGCATTACAGATCTCTCTTGCGTGTTTCCACTTAATTGGTAGTTCATAACCCTTAGCCAGTGCTATTCGCGTGAGATCGGGTAGCTCATTGATAGGGAATGAGTATCCTGAACGCCCTTTACCCATATTTTTCACCGAAATCGCTAAACATATTATGTCTTCCAAAAGTTGTATAATATATTTA
>JALWRR010000124.1 GCA_026993975.1 Promethearchaeati archaeon
ATCAAGTACAATGTCGTGATGAGGCTCGTTACGCTTCTAACCTGACTTCTAGTCGTGTCTAATGGCTGTGAGGTGATGTTCATGAAATAGTGCGGGCATTCTTTTATCACGGAAAATTTTTATCTGATTCACGTGGACATTCATAATTATCAGTCAATATTTGGATATGAGGGATGTAGATGTCTCCAACTAAAAGACCAGCATATTGCTATAAGGTGCCACCAAAGAAACCATATACCAGAAAGGAATACATTAAGTCAATGCCGCAACCTAGATTAAGGATACTTGAAATAGGTAACCCTAATTATCACTATGATTTCGTTGTGCTGTTAAGATCTAGGCAGAGAGTTATGTTATTAGATAGAGCTCTAGAAGCAGCTAGAATCACTGCTAATAGATACTTAACCAAAAAATTAGGTAGAGGAAATTATTTCATGAGAATAAGAACGTATCCGCATCATGTTTTGCGCGAAACCAAGTTCCTTGGTGTCGCTGGAGCTGATAGAATTCAACAGGGAATGAGGAGAGCCTTTGGGAAACCCGTAGATAGAGCAGCAATCATACGTATTAATCAGATAATTATGGAAATCTGGATAAGCAAGGATTCTCTTCCGATTGCTAAGGAAGCAATACGTAGAGCAACCCATAAACTAGGTATTGATCATGAAGTCGAGATTGTTAAGTTTTCAGAGATGTATCCTAACTTGGTAAAGCACTTATCAAACTCATAGATTAATATTATTCTAGTCCTAGCCTCTAGCTCCTGCAGCAACTATTTTTATGACATCTCTATTTTTCAATACATAGTCCTCAGACAGCTTCTTTTTAGACCTCGCATCTATTGCATACAGAAATGTTTTAGCCAGATCTGAGTGTATCAGCCTTGCGAATTCTCTTGCAGTAGTTCCCTGCTTAACTAGGAACACATCTGGAAGAACATTTCCTTTTTTATCACTAAGCTTGCTTATATCTTCAACCGGATATACTGCTATCATTTTGCCTAAGTCAAAAACCGCTTTATTTAAAGCTTTCTGAACTCCCGTTCCCTTCCACTTATCTAAGATTTCCTGTATTTTTTCAAATAATTTTCTCTCCCTATCATTGAGTTTCTCTGGATGCAGTATTTCGAAGTGATCGGATCCACGTATATATTTTATAATTCCTTTCTCAGTATATTGCACAAGCGCCCATTCCGCTAAAGCGGATGCGGGAACTACATCTATTCCAAGCTTTAACATCTTCTCATAGTTTTCTTGAGCTTTCGGTATGTCTATTTTATTGGCAACAATTAGTATAGGTTTTGATATTCTCCTTAATTCTTTAGCGAAATTATATAGATCCTCTTCTGACCAATGACTCGGTTTATCGACATCTAGTTTAAGATTGTTGATCGCCTCTTTTATATGCTCTATTTTTATCGATAATCCAGATACTCTATCAGCTAGACTCGCGATAAAATCTTTTCTCTCTACTTCGACTCTCCTAGTCCATTTATGCCAATCTCTCTTAAGAATTTGGTACATCCATCTAGCAATTTCCTCTTCGAGAAATTCAATATCTTTCAATGGATCCCACGAACCAGGCTTCCCTAATGGTCTACCTTCTGCGTCAAATGAGCCAGATGCATCTACTACATGAATCAAGATGTCTGCTTGACGTAGATCATCAAGAAATTTATTTCCAAGCCCTCGTCCCTTCCAAGCATCTGGTACGAGTCCAGCTACATCAATTAGTTTTATAGGGATATGCCTTATCCCATCGATACATATAGAGTTTCTTGGGTTATCTTTTACCCCAAACTCCCTACATACACATTCTTGCGTGACGAATGCAACTCCAACATTAGGCTCTATCGTTGTGAATGGGTAATCAGCAACCTTAGCGTTTCCCGCCGTCGCTGCATTAAAGAACGTTGTTTTACCAGCGTTAGGTTTTCCAACTAACCCAATAAGCATTTATATCACCTTATACTAACAACCCTCTCTTTTTTATTAAAGTCCTTAATTTCGGGTTCCTATCTATTAACTTTCTTAATACCTCATCAACAGACTCATCTGGAAGAAGAACTCTTTTTAGAAACACTCCCGTTCTACCTTTCTCATCTCTCTTAGATAATACTTCTATCCGTTCTTTAATGATATCTACAGATACTCCTAATACTTTGGATACATAGGATTCCATACCTATTATAGATTGCCCTATATGACCTTTGTCTGTAGGAATGATTAAAACTAATCTCTTATCTACACCTGGAACTCTTTTACGATAATCTCTGGCCAGTTTAGAACTAATTATTCCACCAAATCTATAAAATTCATGCTCTAACCTGCTTAAAGAGACTAAAGGCACACTTATTATTGTTAATGGATCGACATATATATGCATTTTAATTGCATGATTAGGAGTGGCTTGCACAATTTCTCTAGAATAAATATTTCCTAAACTCTCCTCTAGTATGAGCTCTAGCTTATAGATTGGGGGTGGAGAAAAAATGATTATATCTATATCGCTATCTTTATGAACATCACCTCTGGCTAGTGATCCAAAGATATAACCCCTTATATTGTAGTTCTCTAATTCGTCCAGAATCTTAACGGCTTTTTCTCTTTTCGATTGCAATAGCCTCCAGTGCTCTTTTGTATATGTGACTTCCTCATAAATATTTCTCTCCACTTTCTTTCTCATTCTTAACACAGCGATATAATCAGTTTTTTAGAGAACATAGTTATATAATTAAATAAAAGGAGGGTTAACAGATAAATCTAAATGACCTTTAATTACTCCTTACTTAACTAAATAACTCTATAATATGGCTTTCGGATATGAACTAGCTATGATAAGCATGAGAGAACACACTGATGACTTATTGCAGATGTATAATAGGTATCAACTAAATCTACTGTATGGTAGGCGAGGGGTTGGAAAGACAACTTTTCTAATTCAATTTTCTCTTAGACTGTCAGAAGAAAAGAAAAAAGTGATTTTTATCGGTTTTGATAAGAAGAGAGATAGAGTGATCGAGAGAAGATTAAGAAAAGCAATAGCGCATGATTCTCAATATTTAAGATTCACTCGATTTAATAGTATGAGAGGGATTATATTATATATGGGTGAATTAGCTTCGGAAAACAATTATGAAATTATAGTGCTTGATGACGTACTACCAATTCGTTTCCTTATCGGAAAAATTTGGACCAAAAAACTAACTCAACAAGTGGGAATCTTTCTATCTCTAATGATTGATTTATTAAATTCAGGGCATATCATCTGGATTAGTGTTCCAGAATATCCTAGGTACAAGTTACCTAGAAGATGGCAATTGTTTATCGAGTACAACAATAATTTCTATAGGTTATCTAAAAAAAGAAGAATAAGGATTCTATCACACGTTAAGGTAGATAATCTTCCTCCAATAGGAGCAAGATGGGAACTTAATAAATCGAACATAAAGATCATTGAGAAAACTTTAATACATCTATTGCTAACACCTAGCGGGTTTATCCCGTTAAGTAAAAATCTAAAATAAAAATTAAAAACTGTTAGAAATTATAGATTATAATTAGCCCCACCTATGAAACTCCGCGCAGAGAGCCCTCTTGAGGAAAGCAGGAAATGCGATCCGATGAGAGAATGGGTGTTAGTTAGCGGAGTAACAGGCTGTGCGAAAAAAATGAGCACAGCCACCATCTGGGTGGGGCTACAGAAAGGTGAAGTATGCGTGCCGCCGTAGCTCAGTGGTAGAGCACGGGCCTCGTAAGCCCGGGGTCGCGGGTTCAAGTCCCGCCGGCGGCTCCAACTATTATATCTTCGTTTCAGAAAAATGAGGAGTGTGGAAACATTATTATATTCAACTATCATTCTTTCTCTTTCTTTATGGAACAATAATCTTTTTATTAATAGTTCATTAAATGTGGAAAGATACTTAAAGTGATGATGTTGTTTAGAGTAGGTGCGTGCAATGAGTATCTCTGAACGAGAATTACACACAGCGGTGCTTAAAGCGATACAGAAAATGCGCAAAATGACCCCAAAACGTAATTTCAATGAAGCCGTAGAAGTTCAGATATCTATCAAGGACGTAGATCTAAAAAAACCAGAAAACAGAATAAGAACGAGAATTAAACTACCTTATCCAATAGCGGAGAATGATAAAATTGTTTTCTTTGCTGATGATACACATATAACGGCTTTAAGATCGATGGGATCTAGTGAAGTAACTGTAGTAGATCGAGCTAAGTTAGAAGAGTATAGTTCC
>JALWRR010000125.1 GCA_026993975.1 Promethearchaeati archaeon
GGCTCAGAGAAGGACGGAGGAGAGGCTGAATGAGCTGGCTGAGGCTCAGAGAAGGACGGAGGAGAGGCTGAATGAGCTGGCTGAGGCTCAGAGAAGGACGGAGGAGAGGCTGAATGAGCTGGCTGAGGCTCAGAGAAGGACGGAGGAGAGGCTGAATGAGCTGGCTGAGATTGTTAGGTCTCTTATCGGTGAGGTCGCGAGATTAGAGGGTGAGCGGATAGAGGATCGTATCGCTATGAGTTTAACATCTTTCTTTGATAAGAGGGGTTTCGATGTTTTTCATCACTTTCCAGATATTCCGTATGTAGATATTGTTGTTGAGACTGATGGTTTTTTAGCTCTAATTGAGGTCTGTAAGAGGTGCGATGAGAGAGATATTAAACAAGTGTTATCCGGAGCTAAGAGCTTTGAGGAGCGGGAAGGAGTGAAGCCAGATGTCTTAGTGGTCTTCTCTTATACTGGGGAGATTGATAAGAAAGTGTTGGAGGAAGCGAAGAAAAGGAATATTATTGTTGAATGGAATATTCGCAGATTAGTTAGAAAACTTTTAGCACTAGCAAAGGAAAGAAAATAGGAATGATTCACTAATTCTTTAATAAATATTTCTAAGGAGCATTTACTCCAGTGATTAATACGATTTTGTTACATTCTATAAACAAATAGTTCAAAAAGTAAATTAAAGTTACTATCATTAATAATTATAATCTGCCTTCTATAGATTCTAAAGATAGTTCAACACTAGAGGGATCAATATGATTGCTACGATGGCGAATAGTACTAATATCATACTTGTGGCTTTACTTTTAGCTATCTTCCTGGTTTCGCTAATCAAATTAATTACTCAATTTAAAATCTTTAAGGTAAGAACCGCTATTATCTTAATGATGACGATGCTTATAGCAATATCTATATTAGTGATTAAGCATTTCTTGATGATGATTGTTAATGAGGATTTATCGATATCACTATTTAGAGTTGGTCTAGTTTGTTTGTTTTTATTGATTTTTATTAGCGTTTTATTTTATGAGGATGTATATGAGGGGCATTTTAATTCTCTATTATTAACCTGGCTAGCATTATTACTGGGATATAATCTCTACTACTATTTATATAGTGGCGTAACTGTCATTTACATAAATAATGAATTGGTACTAGACATCGTTGCAACTCCACATTTGATTCTATATGAGGCCTCGACAACTGCTGCTGCAGCATATTTTGGTTCTCAAATCTATTTTAGAGGAAGGAAAAAATTCTCTAAATCAATTTTCAGAGATATGATTCATGTATTTGGCTTATTTAGCTTCATTAACTTTATTATATTAGCGCTTTTCTCAATATGCTTAATTAATTTACAATTCTATTACCAGATACGGATTGCTTTGCGCTTAATATTCATTATATATTTCATGCTTCTCGCAATAATCACTATTTGGAGGCCAGGCTTCTATCTTGTCAATGCTTATAACGCGTATTATTTCGTTGTTTATGATAGGAAAAGTGGGATACCAATTTATATACGTGATTATACTGGAAGGGAGAAGACTCTAGACTTACTAAGTAATCTTTTGACAGCACTAGAGCATTTATCCGATGAAATAATTAGAACTAAGGTTCATTACATAGTTACAGAGAAGCACGCGATCGTTATTGAATCCATAGGGAACATAGGTGCATCGATCACGGTTGAGAAGTATCATCCTAACGTATCTAAATTACTGAGACTATTCCTAATGCGGGTTGTATCTAACCTAGAAAAGAACCCTAGAGTCAAGAAAATATTGGATTCAGGAATAATACTGGGTGACATCGTGAAGAAAGAGATAGAGAGGGATGTCAGGAATACGCTTAGTTACATTCTTCCATAAAAATATTATTGTTTATGGAGTGTTCTTAGGGTAAAGCTTAACTGTATATGCTACCCAAGCTTGAAGATCGATGTCCCATCTAGCATTTATCTCGACTCTATCTCCCTCCTTAGCTAAAACGGCATTATAGAAATCTTGCTTAGTAGCTACCTTACTCTCTAGAACGACAACAGTTAATATCTCCCCGCTCTCATTAAGTATACTCATTATCACTGCATACTCGTTATCTGGTCTTAGCAAGCACCAATCCTTCCTAACTACTGTACCATTTATGAAAGCTGTGGTTAAGGTAGTTTGATTCCCTCCTAACCAACCCTTATAGGAAGCCTCTATATTCTCATATAACCTATCCATAAATATGTCATGAGACTCACCATAAACATACTGGACAAAACCTATAATCCTTGGATTCGAAGCATCAACCCAAGTTACTCCTAGAGGCTTATCTGCACCAGGAAGTTTCTGAACTACTAAAGCAACCCATATCAGGAATGCGTAACCAAATACCTCCACCTTATATAGCTTAGGATATCTCACGGACGCAGCAAATGATACTTTTTCACTAAGTAGTTTCTGCATCGCGTCAAGCGCGTTACTGGGCGTATTCACCCCTCTAACGACTCCTCCAATTCCCCTATAATATCTCAAATCAAATAGCTTTAGAGATGAGTTTATAAGGATCCAAACAGCTACTGATTCCTCACCCCCAGTAGTTCTCACTGCAAGGTATAGATCTCTCCCAAAAGTATGGTTCAGTAGAAAGTGATGTGATGAGTGATAGAAATCCTCTTCTAGAACCTCTTGAACATCCTGTGACGCCGGTATCCAAATAAAACCTTTCGCGAAATAATCCTTTGCATTATCTCTGAACGTTGAACCAATATTCAAAATTACTGATTCCAGGGCATATCTAGAAACAATCTGGGGAACTATTCCATTAGCCATATACCAATCATAGACCTTATAATCGCCTTTAGCGCCAACTATAAGAACCTTGTAGGGCTCTCTAATGCCCCACGGAGAATATTTATCAATCAATACAACCCAAGCTGGACTAGAGGTTACTGGACTAGGATCGATTATATAGAATTCCCCTATTAAACCATCTGGAACAACCTTCTTAACGAAGAAATCTAAGTCATGAGATCCATATAATCCAGGAGCAATAATCATTTTCTTTTCAACAAACTTCATGGATTCAAACGTTGGCGTATCAAGATAAATGTAGAGATAACCAACCACGTAATTAATCTCACTCGTATATGAAAACGAGTAATATACTGGTAAAATCCAAGCTGGCTTCCCATTTATTAAACCAATATTCTCGTAATCATACCCAACACTTAACTGGAAGTCCCCTATCTTGGGTAATCGATAAGACGTAGCGAAATCTCTCGCTAAGTACCTATCTACAAGCCGAATATTATAAATATCTATAGGAAACTGTGTAGCGTTAATATCTACAGTAAATCCTAGACTACTACTCCACGCATCATCAGCTCTTCCTCGCAATTCCATTGGCTGAATACTCTGGCCAATCATTGCTAGTATCACTAAGAGCGAGAAAATAATTCCTTTAAAATGAATCCGTTGGAACTTTATTCCCAGACCCTTCACTAACTTTAAATAAAACACCGTTGCTGCAAGCATTGGAATAAGTATAAAAATATAGCCTTCCTCAGTAGCACCAGCTATCCCAATTGAATCAATAACACTTATCATTAGAAGGTATGACACGAAGAAACCAGCTATATAAATTAACTGTCTTGGAGTTAAATTGGATGCGTATACACCTAAAACAAAGAATATTCCTATGAAAACAATAAAGAAACCTAAGCTATAAATGATATCAACTAGGATACTCATGTAAGGAATAGTGAGTGATAAGGGAAGATACACTAGGGCATAAATAATAATGAAGATTATGTTGAATAAAAATGCTAAGTGCATAAAATTATTCCTTAAGTGAGCTCCAAGCCTAACGATAGAGAAGTAATTAAAGCTAGCTGGTTGCCAAACAATATCCACTATTAATTTAAATAAGTAAAGTAGAACTATGGTCCATGGCAAAATAAATATTACTCTAATCAAGGTTATTGACAGGGGTATAGATAATTCTCCACCAATAATTAGTAGAGTCAAGTAATCCGATAAATAAACGAACAACACGAATAGGTAAAAGAATGCAATGCTGATTGTTTTCAGACCATAAAGCGGACTTAATCTTCGATAAGCATAGTAAAAAGGAATCCCCATTATTAATATTGGAGCGAAAAGATATAGCAGTATCATTTACTCATCACCAATCTATCCTATACATATATACTAATAAATAAAAAAATTTAAAGATAAGTGATTAATAATAGCGTGCTATAAATC
>JALWRR010000126.1 GCA_026993975.1 Promethearchaeati archaeon
TGGTAGAATGATACCTTTTTAGTCTCTATGAGACTGTTATTTAATTATATTTTTATATTTTAACATAGAGGTTTTTAAGTTGATAATTCCTTTACCTCTATTTTTACATATCCTGCGCCTTGAGATTTTAGTCCACCAAGCCTTTTAATTGATTTAAGTCTCTCTATTATTAATTCATTTATTATCCTTTTAGAATTCTGCCATTCTTGATTCTGTTTTAGCCACAGATCTCCCAAGGTTAGATCTTTTAGTGGTCTGGGTTCCCCTAGTTTCCAACCCTTTATGGGGTCTTCCAATGTCACTTGAAGTATACCTCGGAACTCTGTACCTCCAGGAACAATTTGATAAGTCCTATAAGTTCCATATGCCCCTGTCGCTACGGTACCTGTAACTCTGTCTACTCGTAGAGCAGGGAGTTCATATGGCGATATATCAGCATAGAGAAATGGAATTGTTGTAAATCCAATTAATCCTTGCGCTCCAAGAAGATAACATACGGGGCATATATAATGTAAACCAGCATTTTTCTCCTCTGGAGCCCAATGCTCCACATTATTAAAATTTATTACATGCTTGCATCTACGATTATTTTGATTACGTGGTGTGCATGGATAATGACAACTAGTCCCTTTATATTTGCCTCGACGGATTAACTCTGCCTCATCAGGTGTGACTGTCTGAGGAGTAGCAGGCAGGCAGGGGTTCATGCCAGGTTTGTTAGAGTAATTCTCTATGAGATATCTTTCTATAGCTTCTCTTAGGGCACCTTTAAGAGTTGTGCCTGGTACAGCAACGCGATTTCCTATCATTATTATGGGCTGATCAACACTAGTAAATGGATCTTTCTTTCTACCCACACGAAATGGAGACTCTGTCTTAAGAACAATTTCATACTCAACATACTTTATACTCATCTCCCTCACCTCCGCATCTTAGCTATTATATCTAAATTCTTAATTATATAAGATCCTATTTGTTGGGGAATATAAGAGCTATTAATGAGTAGCAGAATATCTAATAGTATTTGCAACTTATATCGTTTTTGATTATTTCTTGTTCTTTCCATTTTCCTTCTAAGGTGAATTTCTGTTAGTGTGAATCCATATTTCTCGTAGATCTCGGCAATCTCATTTAACTCTCTTGAGGTGAATCGGACATTTCGTAATCGTCTATCTCGAGCTATCTTCTCAACAATAGAGTCTATGCCACTCATGTTTAATCCCTCATGAAATATTTCTCTAGGTTGTTTATATATAAGTATAGAAGGTGCAATTATAATAGAACCCTCCCTTAAGGATAGTTCATAATACCCGCTTACAGGAGATGTAGGGTGAAACATATAGCAATAAATAGGCTTTATTATCTTACTTATACCAAATACTCCGCTGTAGATCTCTTTACGAAACGGTAACCGTGTAGCGAGTTTTGGTAAGCCCCCTCTCTTAAGGATTTCATTAGCTTCCCCTATACTCTTTTTTAGTTCACGAATCTCAATGATACGCATTAGTTTTAGGCATGACTCTCCAGATCCTTTAGTAGCTAAAGCGCCTATGCGTAAAATTAATTTTTCTGGTAAATCTGTTGGAGAAGCAATATATACTCGTGCACGTACATCCGTCAGTGCTTCAGCTACTAAGGGGATCTTATTTCTACCAGTTACCTTATCTTGAGGAGAGTAAATAAAGAAATCAATATTAAACCTTTCAATAATACCAACAGCGTGAATATTCTGTATTCCTAATTTAGCTCTTAGAGCACCAGTAATCTGGCTGTAGCGAAGTACTTTGGAGGAAGGTCGAAATACGCCTCCCTTAAATCTCTCTCCAAGAATCATAACAGGAGATTCTAACAAGTACTCGTAGAGTACTCCCTTATACGCTTTTTCGAGTATCTCAAAGAGTTTCATGATAAGTCACTTTTCAAGTTCTAATAACATTCTTAAAAGTTGTAGGTTTGTGTCTCTTGGTACATATCTGAGACTTTTTCGAAGTTCAACATCTGCTAACAGCTTACTATATTCAGCTATATCTATCGCTCTATATAGTGTCTGCTTCCTCTTAATTATTTCTCGCGAACGGTAAAAGCGCAAAGTAGCGTTAAGTTCCTTATACGTCGCTTCGACAATGCTCCTCCTAAAAATATGTAGTAAAAATCCTCTTCCCATGCTGGAAAGAATACGCCAGTGTTCATGAAATGGGTACTTTACATGAGATATTGATATTCCAAGCCTTATAGGTTCAATATCCTCCAGAACGACAAGTCTAGGGAAATATTTCCTTAAGAGACTGTTATAATTCTCTATCAAAAAAACAATACTAGGTGTTCTTTCTACTTTTACTATATAGAAAGAATCGTCTATCACTTCTATATTCTCTTCAGCAAATAAGTTCAAAATTTCTCTACCAATATCCTTAATGAATTCATTATAATCCCATAAAAATTCTTGTAATAATGTTGGAGAAACTATACCTTCCTCCTCCTCAATTTTACTAGCTATTCTATCAGCGTCTTTAATGCCTAGTTCCGTCAGATATTTGATATAAAGTTCTATTAATGCTTTTTCTAGGGCTTCAATATCTAAGCTTATGCGTATCCATGCTACCCTTCCTTCGCTCCATCTTGCTAATTTATATAACCTTCTAGAGGAATGCATTCTAACACGGTAGCACTCTTCGCAGAGATGTTCTATAAGCCCAGATTCCTCATCAATCCATGTCTTTACCGCGGGTCTGAGTTGGCAGATATCGCATATTGGTGGTGAGATTTTCTTTTCCAGTGGTGGATACTGGTATATGTTTTCAAAGCATTCTTTTTTGGGGACTTCTTCCCTACATTTTTGAATTTTAAATCTTTTTGCAATCTTTATCGGTTCTATACCTAGTACTCTATCACTATTTTTTTGAAAAAAAGTATATAATGCATGCACATCCACATAGAAGCCATACTTATGAGCTTTTTGAATTATTTCTTTATGAATGCTAACTTTTGGTACATCTATTATAAGTATATCATCGTATCCTCGATATAGTACATGGTCTTGGTAATTACTCTCAAAACTCGATAGAATATCTCTTATTATCTCAAATACATTGAGATCTCTTACTCTATAGATATATTGTGATGGAATCATGCGTAGATAGATGAGAGCAAGCGGTAATCTATTTAAAATGTTATGTGCTTGATCATATACACTCTTTCTATCACTGAAATCTACCTTCATTTCGCGAATCTCATTGTAATAGTATTTATAAATAATTCTGAAAAATTTTCCAGAAAGTATTGAGTGCGAATATAGACTCGTTATATTAGCTCCTTTCTTGGCGTCCTCAGCTCGCTGGAGTAAATAGCTCTGGAACCTATGTAGGAATTCCTTGCCTTCCGGATCCTTTTTTAGGTAATCAATAAGTACTTCATGTCTATTGCAGAGAGGAGGATTCTCGCTCTGGCATATTGGCCCTTTCCATAATCTATATACACAGTAATTTATCCCTAACCCCTTGAGTTCGCCCTTAAGTTTTTTGAGAATGCGCGATGCTTGTGAAGCAAGAGTATCTGCTAAATGGACCAAAAGGGTTTCATAGGAGTTCGGATATAACTGTATATCGGAAGCCTCTGGACTTTGTTTACAATGATGTCTTAGAATTGCTTGTACTACTGGCCACTCTTCCTTAATCCCATTTATCTTCAATTCATTTAATACATCCTCTAGATTATGTTTAAGTCCCCTAACAAATAATTTGCCTATATCATGAGCCTCAGCTATATGAGACAAATCGTAATCACGCAAGTGTCAACTCCCTCTATGCTTATATTCTGTACCGATAATAATTCATGCATTCAGTTATATCTTTTCATTAAATTCATTCTACAATATAGTATCTAGTTTGAGTATTTCGAAATTTCTCTTAACAATTATTGATGAACCAAACTTATAAATATTATATATCACCTAAATTTACGTTATATAAAAGCCTTTTTCAGTAGAACCATCCAATGTGGTATATGTTTAGAATTCATCTCTTCTCTTAATGTTTTAGAGAGATTATGAATAGTTCGAGAAATCACAGAACTGGATTGCATTGCACGTGTAATGGTTCTATCCATTGGTGTTTCTTAGAACGATAAAAAACTTTATGGTCAATTTTTATTGATGTATTTTTAAGACTATGGATCGCCAGTGTCCTGAACCATTACAGACTATTTTAGCCTTTATCACTATTTT
>JALWRR010000127.1 GCA_026993975.1 Promethearchaeati archaeon
GTTAAAAATAGGTTCTCTAAGGTTAAGAATGAGCGAGATATAAGTAAATTAAGTAAGGAATTGAAATACATAAAGAAGCCCAAAGAGCCGGAATTAAAATCATACATAAATCTCTTAACAGAAATCATTAATGATTTATCAAGAGAAGAGTTAGTGAGGTATGCGCTCACCCTATTTACTGAAATTAAACCATCGAAAATTAGTGGGACGGATCAATTATTGAAACCATATCATGTAGTGAATTTTGATGATGGTGTAAAGAGAGCTATAGCTGCCGCTTTCTATGGAGATTTAATAGAGGCATTTAGGCTAGCTTTAGGAGCGATTCAATATCGATGGGAAAATACTATTGCGTTATTAGCATTTTATATTGGATATAAACTAAGAGAGCTGCCAGCTCTATATGTTGCTCCTTCTAAATCAATGCTAGATAGTTTGCTGAAGAGGATAAAGCCGAAAACCGAGATTGAGAGATTATTAGCAAATTACTTTAAGCTTTTGAGAAATAGTTTAGATTCATATAAGGCTTTTCTTGAATCTAAAGCGTTTATTAGAAAGAATATTGATAGGATATTCGAGATTTTTAAGAGTGTCAATGACGTATACTTGAAAGATGTTTTATCTTTCATACTTTCAACGATAGACCCTGGCTTTCTTACTAGAAAGAAGATAGAGATCCTTCAGGATTACATAGGGGCTAGATCTCATATTTTGGGTGCTTATCTTCGAGTTGCCTTATCTAGGTTGAGAAGTTTAACGCTAATAGGTGCTAGAGAATTATTCATAAGGGATGTTTTAGGCTATATTAGATGGGTAAGATCTAATTACCTAAATTCTAAAGATGAGCTAGTTAGGTTACTAAAAGTAGGGAAGATTGATGTCTCGTATAGGGAGACTCGAGAGGTTTTAATAAATTACTTAGGTTCTCTAACAGAGTATCTTAGAAGCATATATTACGCGTTTTCATTAAGAGATATGAAGTTCGATAATCTAGAGAGATATGTTAGAGAAGCATTAAGGGAATTTCTAGAAGGCCTAAAAATAGTGTTGGAGAAACCGCCTCAAGTTCCTTTAGATCAATTGTTCGAACCCATTGAATTCGCGTCACTAATCCTTTATTTCTCTATACCATACATGGATGAAAGTGATGAAGAAGAGTTCATTAGAGGGACTCTAAATTTAATATCTTCGCTTTACGTAATAGTTAAAAGAAGTATTAACGATGGGAGATTATCCTCCAAATGGTTTTCAAGACTATTCGTTTTATTCTGGTTATCAAGCATGTTATCTAGCTGGATAAAAGATATTCAACCATACATAATACCTTTCGGAAGAGACCTCATCACTTGTGTTAAGAAGCGTAGCAAAGAGGTCATGAGAGCAAGTAAAGACACTTTTGTTTTAATGCTTCTGTCAGTAATCTCTTCTATAAATTATCTCTCTATCATGCTGGATGAAAATAAGCGTAAAAACATTTTTAGTAAAATAACTAGTGATCTAGAATTACTCCTGAATTGGATTCTAAAAGAGAGAGTGTTGCAGATTCCACTGCTCATATCCCTAATTGAATCCATGGTGAGATTAGGTAGATCAATAAGCATTCCACTAGATGATCAAAAAATGAGCTATCTCGTCTCTATTGGTAAAGCGATAGTAGAGGAAAATATTGGCGATGCGAGAAAGATGATTATTCATGACTTAATCTCAGAAAATAAAAAGATAAATTATGTGAAGGGTGGTTAAATTGGCGCACATCCTCCATGTTAAAGCTATAATAGTTGGCGAATTCGCAGTTGGGAAAACATCCCTCTGCAAGAGATACGCTACTGGAATGTTTAAAGAGGAATATAAGCCAACACTTGGAGTAGATATATTCACCCGGAAAATAGAGATTAAAGATTTTGGATCAGTTATTCTATCCATATGGGATACAGCTGGACAGGAGAAATTCAGAAAAATGTATCCTAGGTACTATAAAGGGGCTAAATACGCTATATTAGTGTATGACGTTACATCTAGAGAAACATTTGAATCATTACCCTCATGGGTCGAGGAAATAAATAAGCATGCAGGGAACATACCAATAATACTTGTCGGAAATAAGGTTGATCTAGAAGCTTATAGGCAAGTATCGAAAGAGGAAGGATTAAAATTAGCTGAGAAGCTTAATCTACATGGATTTTATGAAGCCTCAGCCAGAACAGGATTGAATGTGAATGAGATTTTTGAATCACCTATAAGACTTATTATTAAGGAGATAACCGAGAAAGCTAAATAGATTTATGAATGGTGGTGTTGTTGAATCCGAAAGATAAGGAGAATAATGAGGAGCAAATCCCCGTAGACGACATAATATCAGCGATAACTAGCGAAACACTTGTTGAGGAACAATTAATAAAAGTGAAGGAGATCCTTAAAGAATTAGTATCTAATAATCAAGACATAAAAGGAGTCATAATGGTATCTATCGAAGGTTTCCCCATAGCGAGTTATCCAGAGGAGGAATTTGAGGAGGAGGCCAAGGTCGCAGCGGCTATAGCAGCTATATTCGCTACATCAGAGAGAAATGCTCTAGATCTAGTTAAAGAGCATGTTAATTATGTCGCTATAAGAACAATTAATAGATACGTAATTATTAGACTTGCTCTGGAGGATTATATACTCGCTGTGATTACATCAGAGAAAGCCAAGCTAGGTATATTATTAAGAGATATATCTATGGCTTCTGAGAGAATTAAAAACGCTTTATCAATTTAAAGAAAAAATTAGGATGAGTGATTGAAAGATTAATTTTTTATACATTGTAGTCTATATTCTACATGGATTTTATTAATTCTAACTAATCATATGAGGAACGTGTTAATTATGACTGTTTTAAGTAAATCTTTAAAAGCTATAGCGATAATACTGAGCTTGATTTTAACTGCTGGAAGCACATTAATAGCTATGGATGCGCAAAAATTATCTAGCGGTGGAATAAGGGTTGTTGATCAAGGTAGCAACACAACTTCTTCTTCAGTAGATCTTTATCTCATCATAGATGTAAATAACACTGGTTATTTCTTCGATATATATAATGTGAATATAACCATACTAATAATAGATAACGAGAATCACTTAATAGACTCAGATACTAAACTAGTATCAAAGATTCCCATAGGTGGATCTACACGAATAAGACTTGATGTCTCTATACCCATAGATATCGCTATGGATTGGCAGAATGGAGCAATAAAACTCTTCGCTAAGCTATACTTCATTTTCTGGTTTGGAAAATATGATTTCAAGTTAATGAAGTTTGGTATAGTTGCTAGATCTGAATTATCAGGTGAGTGAGTATGGGTAAGGTTAAAGCATTATTAAATACTATAATAACGCTGGTCTCTCTGGCGATAGCACCAGTATTCAGCATCCAATACATCAAAAACATGGGGATACTCATACCGTACTTTGAAGCAAATACTGTTATAGTCCTAGGTACAGTTGTAGCTATCTTCACACTTATAGACGGTTTAATGAAAGGTGGATCTGGAGCAGCAATGACATTGTTAAAATATCTGGCCTCCGCCTACTACTCTTACAGAGTAATGAACATGTTCACTTGGTTCATATTATCTACACCTCAAGTGTATGGAGAACTGATTATTGATTGGGGATTATGGTTATATTTAGTTATAGGCATAACATTAATTACTGGAATACTACAAGCATTAAGTAAGGTTACTGAAAAAGAGAAAGAGAAGGAGGAATCTGAGTCAGAGGAGGAATAAGTTAGTGTGGTGAAACAAATTAATGTCAAGTAAAGATAATGAATATAATGATGTATGGGAATTAGTTAAATCAAGCATTGATATTAGTAAAGAACAGTTCGATAAAATGGTAATGGATGTATATAATAAGGCGCAATCATACTTAACTCTGCGTGCAGCTGCATTAATTGTTGCAAGGAATCTCGGGGTAGATACTAGTCAAGTCGCGTACCCTCCTATAACTGGGAGATTAATTGAAGTTGGACCAGTTAAGAAGTCTAGGAGCCCAAGAGGGGAGACACCATATGTTTTATTCTCCATAGTGAATGAGGAGAATAGGATTTCATGTGTTGCGTTCGGTGAGCATCACATCAATCTTCTTAAGAATTCTGATGATAAAGTGTTACGCTTAAGGAAATACACAAAAGCGAAATTGAGGAAATACACGCTAGTAAAAATTACTGAAGATTCAATTATAGAGGTTCTTGATGATAATAAGCTACCTCCAATAATAGATTTAAAACCAGCTTGGGTTGATAATTTAAGCGAATTAAAAGAGAAGAGAGGTACATACTTGGTGAAAGTACTGGTGATTGATGAGAGCACAACCGAGTACTTCGCGTGCCCAATATGTGGAAAAGGCCTTGAATTGGTTGATTCTGATTGGATCTGTCCGGAGCATGGAGAGGTAGAACCTGAAGTAAAGAAAGTTTGGAGATATCTGGTGAGTGATAGAACTGGTACCTATCCTGCAGTCTATTTCGGAGACGTCTCAGAGGGATCATTGATGAATAGATTAGTTATTCTTAAGGGATATTTCAGGAACGATGAGTTACAGATACAGAAAATATATTGGGTCTCAGAGGAGGAATTAATCCAGGGTGTGTAGCTAGATCACTTTCCTTCTATAAAGTAATAGTGATGATAAACCATATAAACCAGAGGCAAAGCCCTTTAGTAAGAGCTTATTTCGCTTAAAGTATTTTTCTTCTCTATATAACGTTAATAAAGTCTCTAGGGTTGATTTTTCTTTAAATAGATAATAGTGTTTACCAAGAAATTCACCAAATAACTCGATTAAATCCATGCAATCTTCTGAAGCAGACTTATTGCAGAATCTTACCGCGTATCGAATAGCTTTTTCAAGAAAATTGTTTCCACCTCTTTTTCCATTGATTAGCCAAAGATAGGGATAGATATACGCTTTATAATCAATAGTGAATATCCCTGGCTGAGTCACTATTTTCTCTATCTTTAATAGTAATTCTTCATTGACTTTACTCTCTTTATCAAGCATTAAATTAAAGATATTAGAGCATAAAGCTTCAATTGATTCCCCAAGCAAATTACGTATAGTGTCGAAATAATAACTTAAATCTTCAGATAATTCTTTGGCACCAAGTAATTCTTCGCTCGCTATATCGCTGAAATCTTCTATAAATGGCTCTAGATCATCAATGGATACTTCACCAGACGTTTTCCAATCCCTCATTTTCCAGGAAAAGTACTTCGTGAACTCATTTATAAGTTCAATAACCCCGAATGCTTTATCAATAAATTCTTTCTCAGTATTTCTTGTAGTTAATCCATAAAGAACACCAGCTAGTGCTCTAATTCTTCTGACAGACTTATATAGATTAAATGAATCTACTGGCTTAAAGTATCTATTCCAAATCTCAAGAAAGAGCTTTAATGCCTCCTCCTCATTAATACGGGAGTACGATAAAATGAAAGATCCTATAAACTCGATATTCTTTAATGCATCACCCGCATTTGTGTCGCTTAGTACCTTGTCACGGATCTCTAGAATCTCTCTTTCTGGAGGTGAAATGATATTGGAGTACCTAAAATAGTAACTCATAACACTCAAGAAATCTTCAGTTCCTCCGCATCTATCGAATACTCCTCTAATTTCATCAAAAAGCTCTGTGATTGGGACTCGCAACAATAACGCATAGCGCATAAACATTTCCCAGAATTCTAGAAAATCAAGGTAATCAAGACTGCCATTATCTAATCCATTTTCAATAAATTTAGATATAGTAAATAATAGTTCGTGAGATGCCTCATCACTTATCGATAATAAATAAGGAATGATGAAAGAACCGATCTTAAAGTTACCGTTAGATAAATTATTCATCAATTCACCGAGCAGTTCCTTAAGCAGTTCATTAAACTCATTAAGCTTGCCGTAAAGCAAATAAGCTTCCAGAACCAGTATCCTTACTCTCCATGACTTAATATCAGATAACTTACCCAACGTTTCATTACAGATCTCTCCTAAATCAAAATACTTACAGGGCAATAAACTCAGCGCTAGTAAGTATCTATCCTTATATTCATTAATTAGACGAAATGCATCTTTAATCAAGTTAGATCCCTCCACGTTCTAATAGGCAATTAATTAATTAAAATATCTCATCCAATCTCTTCTGTTTAAGTCTCTGTGAGTAATAGTGTCTTCGAAGCTCGTTGAGTTCCCTTAGAACTCTCCGTTTAGAAAAATTGTACTCGTTGACAAGAAATCCGGTAATGGCATCAAAATCAGGTTCTCGAAAATCTATTTTATAGCTATCGTTCACTGGTGGATTCAAATAGATCTCTCTTATATCCAAGTAAGAGACATCAAACGCCCATTCTATCTTGTTTAATTTGATTAAATTCTCCAAGGAGCCATATCTCCTTATTAATTTGTAAGCAGTCTTTGGCCCTATTCCCTCTATACCTCCAGGATTAAAATCAGTACCTATCAGGATACCGATATCAATCAATTGCTCTAAAGTTAATTTGGCTCTAGACAAAAATAAGTCTAATTCATAGAACCTTGGTTTATAGAACGAGTCATGCGACAATTTTAGATCCATCACTATCCTAGGTGCACCATAAAGAAATGCATCCCAATCACGTACAGCAGTTACGAAACCATCACCCTTCCTAACCATGTATGCTGTTTGAGCTTCACCATCATGAGGCGCATCAACTATAGGCAAACCAAATAATTCTATGAGTCTTCGCGCACTCTTTATCATCTCATCATTCACAAACATTGCTCTCTTACCGAGTTTTCTCGCCTCCTCATACCTGCCAGATAAGACCGCTTCTATATACTTCCTCTGAAACATTTTTTTCTCTTTCTTTCTATTCTCTATTTCCTTCATCTTTAGTGGATGAGGTGGACCATCAAAAACGAAAACTGGTTTAATACCAGTAATTAACATTCTGCATATCCTAGTGAATAATCCTATTAAGTGGCTTGTCACCCTGCCCTTAGAATCCACTAGATATAATCCACGTTTATCACGAATCATAGCTAGCATTTCATATATAGTTGGTAACGCATCCACTATAACGATTTTTCCAGAGAAAAAGGAGGGTGAGACTATTTTCTCGACATCAAATAGTCTCACTAAGGTTCCTAACTGTACACCCATTTTCGAGACACTGATTAATCATGTCTTCTAACGATTATTCTAGGGATTTTAGGAGATCTTTTCTGCTCAGTGACTTTAATTATGAATTCCTTATATTTATCAATAACTTCCTTGTCAGTAATGATCTCGAATTTCACTATACCGAGATTATATTTATCAGCCCAAATCTTCGTTAAATAATTCTCTCTTAGATGTTTCATGAGATCTTCTTCATTAATTTTCTTATCAGTATAGATTGTAAAAGTAGCCTTCATTCTATAATCATCTATTATCGCTAAGTACTCAACACCAAGCTTCGCTAAAACAGAATCAAAATCCTTTGTGTTCAAAGGTGCTCCAGCAACCCTTAAGACAGCTCCAGATTCCCCGTGGATCTCCCCTAAAGTGGGAGTCTCAATAGCTACACGCATAACTTTCTTACCTAGAACGTTAAATGTTGGTAAACCTGTTTTTGGATCGCGACCAGTTATCTCAACTACATCATGGAGATTGTAATTAGGGATTAAGAGTTCACGGAATATTGTTAGTACTATTTCACCAACCGTACCTTTCTTTGCCTTGAATATATCCACGAGATCTCCTTTCTTAGTTAATATCATTATTCCATTCGCATCAGGGTAATATACTAGATTGTGGTAATCTTGATCTGAAGCAGCCATCAAGCCAGCTTCTGCACATGCATATAAGTTATAGATGACATAATTATCGATCCATTTCCCAATATAATTATTGAGTTTCGTAACTACGCTATCTATCAATACGTCACCAGTTAAACCAATCACGACATTCTCGTGAAATATATCGTATTTCGAGATGATTTTATCTAGAACCGGTGATAGAAATCCAGTTAAAGTGACAAACCCATCATACTTAGCGTTCCTAACAATTCTATTAATGTTTTCTTCAATCTCGTAAATCTTAACTATAGTGTATCGTTTTGAAAGCACCATTAAACCAAACTTCACTAAACTAGCTGTAGCGAACGGTGGAACACTAGTAATACCTAAAACATTATTAAACTCGCCGCGCCCAGTGTTATGAGCGAATCTACCGAGACTCCTAGATATCATAATACTGTCCTTCTTACTAAGCCTAATAACCTTCTTTTTAACTGTACCACTACTCCACCACTCCAAGTATCTCGGGTAACTAGATGGAAATTCTGGGAGCTCGTCACGGACACCAAAGTTTACTAAATCGCTATAGCTGAGATTTGCTAGCTGAGGAAATATCTTTCTAGTCCACTTAGTTTTCTTTAATTCATCAAAAGTTTCATGAAGGTAATTGATCCAATCATCTGCTTTCCAATCAGCAGTTTTCTTAGCCCATTGCTCTAAAATTAATTTCTTCATAAGGAGTATCTTCAATTTCTCTAGCATTATAGAACTCCAGTAAGATTTTATACTCTTATATTAATTGGTTTAAAGTATTTCAATTTAATCCTATTTCTATCGGTGATAAAACAAGTTTTTATTTAAAAAAGCAGTAATGATAAAGGAAATTAACCTTTTTTATAAAAAATATAATTAATTAAGCTATATCGGAGTTGATTTCATGATTTTGTTATTAGCATCTGTTTTATCTCTCATAATATGTTTAATAGCTCTAATAATCCTAGTAAGGGCTAGAATTGAACTAAAATCCTTATCTATCTCTCTACTTATTGGAGCGGCAGGAATGGAGGCCATAGCATCGATTACATCTATTCTTGGATCTCTCTCAAGCACAAAATACATGGCTTTAAACTATTTCATACTATCACTTGGCTTCTTCACAACAGCATTGTTATTTGGAATAATGTTTATAGAATTAATAAGAACTGGTAGAGCGACTACGAAGATCACTTTAATTGGCGCTATACTGTACGGATATCTATTCATGGAACCTGTTACAGCCTATGATTCATTGCTTGGGAATGTATTTAAGGTAAATAATTATTGGGATAGAACATCTTTGAGAGGTGCTTATGGCAGGATTATGATAATACTCTTCATGCTAATAATACTGCTTGATTTCCTAATTGTAGCGAAGTTATATTTAACAAAAACTAGAACCCCTGAAAAGCGAAGAATGACGTATCTATTCACAACAGGCATCATTCTATTTGCCCTACCTTACTTGACTATATCCCCCCTATCATTCATCAATCCATCTTTCAGGATAACGATAGTACCTGCGCAATTCGTGTCCTCTTCTCTAGGCTGGCTATTGTTATCTATCATTATTGCTAAGAACGCTTATTTCGCTAATTTGCTAACACAGACAATTCAAGCTTTCCTGCTTATACGGAAGAGCGACGGCACATTAATTTACAGTAAGGTTTTCGTTGAATCGATGAAGGCGAGGGAATCATTATTCGCTAGTTTCTTAACAGCGACGGTATCAGCTATGAGTGAAGTCATAGAGGTGGGAGCGATGAAAACAATTTTCTTCGAAAAAATTGTACTTAATTTCGCGATGGGTAAGACATCTTACGCAGCATTATTAACTGATAAGGGTTCCTCTATTATTCAACCAGTGCTGAGAGATTTGTTAGATGAGATAGAGAGATCTATTCCCAAGGAGGAGTTATTATCTCCAGCAACAGAAGTCTCCACTCTCGAGAAAATCGATAAAATAGTTGAAAAAGTTCTCTATCCACTATTGCCATAAAATCATTTTTATTTTTGATAGAACTAGATCTATAGTAGTTTCTAGTTATTAGTGATGTGGGATAGAGAATGGAAGAGGGGTATATTCTTTCTCTAGATGAAGGAACAACAAGCGCTAGAGCAATAGTCTGGGATAAATCATCTAGACTTCTCGGAATAGGGCAATTTGAGTTTCCTCAATATTACCCTAAGCCAGGATGGGTAGAGCATAATCCTAAGGAGATATGGGATTCGCAAGTAAGAGCTTGGAAATTAGCCCTTGAGAGAGCTAATATTAGTCCTAGAGATATCAAAGCCATCGGGGTCACGAATCAGAGGGAGACAACTATCATATGGAATAAATTTACTGGAGAGCCAGAATACAATGCGATCGTATGGCAATGCAGGAGAACCGCGGAGATCGTGGATTGGTTAAAGAGAGAGTATGGTGATGAGATAACTAAAAAGACTGGACTGATACCTGACTCATATTTCTCGGGCCCAAAAATAAAATGGTTGCTAGATAATGTTCCTGGATTGAGAGAGAAAGCTAGGAAAGGCGAGATATTATTTGGAACGATAGATAGTTACTTGATATGGCGATTAACAAATGGTAAAGCACATGTAATAGATTATAGTAATGCTTCAAGAACAATGATATTTAATATACATAAACTAGCATGGGATCAAGATATTCTCGAAATACTAGGAATACCTGAGGAGATTCTTCCAGAACCAAGACCATCAAGCGACAAGGATACTTATGGCTATACAGATCCAAATGTTTTCGGTGCGGAAGTTCCTATTACTGGGGACGCTGGAGATCAGCAAGCTGCATTATTTGGTCAAGCTTGTTTCCAGGAAGGAATGGTTAAAAATACTTATGGTACAGGGAACTTCATACTCGTAAACACTGGTAAGAGAGCTGTTGGTTCTAAAAAAGGCTTATTAACAACAATAGCATGGGGCTTAAGCAAAAATGATATCTATTACGCTCTTGAGGGAAGTATATTTATTACTGGAGCAGCGGTACAGTGGTTAAGAGACAACATGGAGTTTATTAAGGACGCTGCAGAAACAGAGAGTATTGTATCTATGATAAATAGTAACGAGGGAGTATATTTCGTACCAGCTTTCGTTGGTTTAGGAGCCCCCTATTGGGACCAATACGCCAGGGGTCTAATAATAGGTTTAACAAGAAGCACTAGAAAGGAACATATTGTTCGAGCGGTACTAGAATCAATAGCTTACCAAACAAGAGATGTCATCGAAGTCATGGAGAAAGATATGAATGTTCCAATTACCGAGTTAAGAGTGGATGGCGGAGCAGCTAGAAATAATTGGCTAATGCAGTTCCAAGCAGATATTCTGGGTAAAAAAGTTATTAGACCAATAATATTCGAGACAACAGCTCTCGGCGCTGCTTATCTAGCCGGCCTAGCTATTAATTACTGGGAAAGCATAGAAGAAATAGCTAAGTTATGGAGGGTAGACAAGATTTTTGAACCAAAAATGAGTGAGGTTGAAAGAGAAAAGCTATATAAGGGTTGGAAACTAGCTGTAGAGCGTAGCTTTAGCTGGGCTAAGTTAATTAACTTATAAGTGTCTATTTATCCATTTCAAGATAGTGCTCAGCACTTTTTCTTTTTCCTTCTCATTTAGTATCTCGTGGTACATTCCATTAAATATCTTTAATTCCTTGTCAGCAACTTTTATTAAGTCAAAGAAATCTTTTGATGCTTCCACTGGAACAATTTTATCATCAGAACCATGAAGCATAAGTATAGGTACATTTAATTTATCTGCATTCATCCATGCCCAATCCATTGCCTTAGTCATCTCTGTTAGCAATCTGACTGTTCCCTGTTTAAAGACTAATGGGTCTTCGGCATAAGCCTTATTTACTTCTGGGTCATGAGTTAGTAAGTTGGGATCTACAGCGATCTCAGGTCTATACTTTGGTCTAACTTTAGAGATAGTTTTCATTAGGACTTCCTGTATTTTCCCTATTTTAATCGATGTTCTCAAAGCGGCTCCCGATGTGATTAATCCAGATAAGGTTGAGTGGTTCTCGATTGCATAGATAATGGATATTAAACCACCCATACTATGACCGAGTAAAAATATTTTCTCCTCTTTCTCTATATCTTTCACATGGTTTATGAATTGATCAAGATCGCTAATAAAGTCCCAGAACGAGTCAACATGTCCACGTTCACCATCAGATTTACCATGACCTCTTAAATCATGCATATAGAATGCAAATCCATTAGATGCAAAGAATTCACCTACATGTTTGTATCTACCTGAATGCTCAGCGTAACCATGAACACCAATAATTAGTGATTTTGATTCATCAGATGGCTTCCAATATCTATAAAATAATTTTAAGCCGTCTTTGGTTACGAAGTTATTCTCACCATATCTAATAGCTCCGCTCGACATGAATCATTACCTTAAATCATGTAATTTAATAAATGTATTTAAAAAATTTCTATTAAAAATAAATATGTATGTAGTGGATTAAGTATCATATTATCTTTTGTTGATTTTTTAACTTAATTTAAATATGACTATAATTACGGTATTTTAATTTGTAATTATCGCAACGTGATGTGCAATGTCTGAAACAGCGCATGTTGAAGAAGTATCGTCTGAAGAACCTCTAGGATTCGTGCTTTCTGAATCCACAGTCATAGGAATACCAATAGCATTCTTTTCTGGAGAAGCTGAGATAGCTACTAGAGAAGAGGAGTTAGTCTTAATAATTGATACTCATCACAATAAAGCTCCACTAATCCTAGGTGTGCTTAGGTACATACGGAGACTAGAACCATTTCTTAGAAGATATCAGAGGGTTAGCGTGATTGATTTCCCAGACGCTATAGATAATGTGGAGAAATTACCATACACGAATGGAATCGTAATCCCGCTCGCGGAATTGAAAGTTAATGAGAGCGGAGACGAGATAGTTGAAATCAATAGAAATGTCACATATGTTCCTTTCCCTGGAAGTAAAGTATATAAAATTAAGCAAGGTTCTTCTCTCGTGAATCTGCTTAAACGACTCTTACCAGATAAAGCTAAGCCTCTTGTTTTAGGAATCCATAAGTATACTCCTGGTCTAGAAATCCCTCTAGATCCAAAATATATCCCATATCACATCGGGGTATTTGGAGCTACTGGGATGGGTAAATCGAGATTGGTAAAGGTTTTAATCGACGAGATAGTTACTAAAACGGATTACGCAGTAATAGTTTTTGATCATACTGGAATGGATTACACACAGTTTTATCCAGATTCTACTCTTGAGTCATTAAAAGTTAGATTAGATCCATTAACCTTCTCAATCTGGTTGGTTAAGAAACTTAGATTATCTGAATACTTAGTAGATTACGTAGATATAGCTATCCTCGAGATATTTAGAGATTATCATGGATCTGAATGGGAACGAGTAGTGAAAAGCATAAATCAAACTAAAGACGAAGAAATGATGATGGCTCTTCACTCGATGCTTAAAGACAAAATAACTAGTACTGCGGGAAAATTAGGGGCTAAAGACACGACGATATATAAATTATCAATATTAATGGATATTCTAGTTCCACCCGTAGAGCTAGCTAGAGTGTTTGTTAGAGAATATACAGCGGAGCAAGTTTTAGACATGGCTTCCCAATACAAGAAGCTTGGGAAACCCTTGGTTATAGATCTATCTCTAGAAGATACGTTAGAAGCTAAGAGATCTGTAATAGCGAGCATAATAGATGCCGCGTGGAGAAGAATAATGGAATCAAGACAGAAAATAAACCTAATAGTCGCGGTAGATGAAGCCCAAAATTATGCTTGGAGAGCTGGGAGATGCGAAGAGGGATTAACCAGGATTGCTAGAGAGGGAAGAAAGTGGGGTTTCGGTCTAATTATTGCATCTCAGAGATTGGCTGGTAGCGTTAGCACTGATATTAGAGCTAACTTGAATACAGTTTTATTCTCTAAGCTTAGTCAAACAGGGGATCTGAATGAGATAAAGCAGTTCGCTGATATTACTGGTATAGAGCAATCAGATCTAGCTCAATTAGTTCCAAGGGAATTCTATGTTGCTGGATTAATGAACCCATTGAGAAAACCAATAGCTATTAGGGTAAGGAAGGTTGAGTGAAATTAGTGATGCGAAATGTATGCTGAGGAGGAAAGAGAGATAACACCAGAATTATTATCGGAATTGTCGAAGACGTTAACTGAGAAATCCAAGTTGGTTATTGATACAATCACGAGTTTAATAGGCGTTAGAGATAAAATAAGAAGCTTACTAGTAAATATTGGAGCTTTAAGAAAGCTTGAAGATAAACCGAGAAAAGAGATCATTGGATATGCTATTGATTCATCCTTTGTCCAAGTATTACCTCTCGTCGTAGGTGATTTCTTCATAGTAACAGCGGGATACATAAGGTATCCTCGAGTAAGAACTGGAGACAAAAGGAAGAATGCTGGATTAAAGGTTGGAGTAAGAATAACGAATAATGTTTCTTCATCCTTAAGAGCAATATCTTCTTACGCTCATATAATTGAGAGAAAAATTGGTTTAAATCTAGTTATGAAAGAACCTGATATTAACGCTTTGCTTATAGATGGTCCAATTCTTCCACTCTACCTATACTACATACCAGAATCCAGGATGTATGATGAGGAGAAACAATTGATATCGATCACAGAGAAATTGATCTCAGAGAGCGAGAAAAGAAAAATCACCTTAATAGGAATAGTTAAGAGAGTCAGAAGCAGGTTCATCTCTAAGGGATTTAGAAGGATTCTTGAACAGGAAATAAGAAGCGAATTCAATAAGCTACTAGAGGTCGCGAATGATAAATCACTAGGAGCTTTAATCCTGAATCCCTCAGAGGCATTGATTTTCGGCAGGTTAATCGGTACAACACCAGCTTACGAATCAGTTGTTACCGAGGAAGAGTTCGGTGGGATAGCTGATAGATTCATTAGGGCTCATGCATGGGCGCAAAAAATGGATTTCGCTATATTAAAACCAAGAAAATCAAGACAAGTCATCAGTGTTGAAGCCTTGGATTTTGCGAAAATAGATTTTATGAATATATTAAAATGGATAGATCTCCACGCGACACATACTGGTTGCCCCCAGATACTTGATTACGTAGATAGATACGTCCAGATTAGCAGTGGATTAATTGAAATAGCGAGAAGATTATTGATTAAGATTATAACAGAAAAAGTGAAACAGAATAAGGAGTTTAAGGAATTTGAGGTAATTGAGATGCTCCTAGATTATGCTGATCTCCAAAAGAAATATGCTCCAAGAATGGGTTAAAGGTGAAGATTGATGAGAAAAACTAAAATAATTGCTACTCTAGGCCCAGCATCATCCACATATCAAGTTATTAAAGCACTTGCTCTAGAGGGTGTTGATGCCTTCAGGTTAAATTTCTCTCACGGCGATTACTCCGAAAAAGCGAGTAAAATTGAAATAATACGTAAATTAGAGAAAGAATTGGGTAGATTTATACCAATAATAGCTGATCTTCAAGGCCCCTCAATAAGACTCGGCGATTTTAAAATTCGGGAACTGAATACTGGCGATGAAGTGAAATTAATATATGGAGATTCCGCAGATGGTGATAATGAACTAAGTGTCCCTCTCGACTTGTTCTTCAAAGTCCTAGAGCCTGGTGATACAGTTCTGATAGATGATGGGAGAATAAGTCTAATAGCGATAGATGTTAAGGAGTCTGAAGCTAAGTGTAGAGTTGAGATCGGTGGTAGTGTTAGACCAAAAGTTACTGTTCATATTCATGGAAAGGAATTTAATTTGCCAGCATTAACAAGTAAGGATAAAGCTGATCTAGAGTTCATTTTGAACCAAGATATAGACGTGATCTTTCAATCTTTTGTTAGGAATAAGGAGGATATCTATGCCCTTAGGAAAATAGTTACTGATAAGGGGAGAGAAGATATCAAGATATATGCTAAGATAGAAACCAAGAGCGGGATGAAGAATATTGATAGTATACTCGAGGCTGCCGACGGAATCTTGATCGCTAGAGGTGATCTAGGGATGTT